>DATCWW010000297.1:0-7384 GCA_036566145.1 Gemmatimonadales bacterium | reverse complement strand
CACGACCGCCCGCCGCCCGTACAGTACTCCAAGGTGGGGGCCGTAGAACTTGTACGGCGAGCAGGCGAGGAAATCGCAGCCGAAGCGGACGACGTCCACCGGGTGGTGCGGGGCGTAGTGCACCGCGTCCACGAAGGTGAGGGCGCCGGCACTCCGGGCCAGGGCGCAGGCCCGTGGGACGTCGCTGATCGTCCCCAGCGCGTTCGACGCGGCCCCGACAGCGAGCAGCCTGGTCCTGGCGGAAAGGGCCGCTTCGAGGGCCGGCCAGTCGAGCTGGCCGGTGTCGGCGACGAACGGGACCACCACGAGCGTAACGCCGCGCTCCCGCGCCAGCGCCTCCCAGGGAGCCACGTTCGCGTGGTGGTCGAGCTCCGTGATCACGATCTCGTCGCCCGCCTTCCAGGTGCGGCCAAGGGCCCGCGCCAGGTGGAAGGTCAGGGTGGTCATGTTGGCGCCGAAGGCGATCTCCTCCGGTGTGGCGCCGAGAAAGTCGGCGAGCGCCCCCCGGGCCGCGGCGATCATCGCGTCGGTCTCCACACTGCTGGGATACCGCCAGTGCGTGTTCGCATTGTGGTGGTAGAGGTAGTCCACCATGGCATCGACGACATCCCGAGGGGTCTGGGTTCCCCCGGGGCCGTCGAAATACGCCACCGCGCGGCCGCGGTGCCGACGCTCCAGCGCGGGAAAGCGGGCTCGGATCGCATCGACGTCGAGACACTCCCGGCCCGGGATCGGAGAGGCAGCTTGCATGGCAAGGCTCCTCGGGTCAGAAAAAAGGTTATGTGTGAGAGCGTACAGCCCTGATAATACGTCACTTACAAGCCAACATTGAACAGGCATTAGACAAAAAATCAACAGTCTGCGTCGCCCGATGGGCCCATCGCCAATCGATCTCAGGCCCCCGACGCGCCAGCCCGGCCCATTGGTCCAACCCAATTTAGGTCATCCCGCGATGTCCGCCTCGCGCTCCCGCTGCCTTCTCGGTCTCGTTTCGTGCACTGTCGCGGCACTCACGCCAGGCTGTGGCACCGAACCGCCACGGCTCGCCGGCCTGGAAATCATCTCGGGCAATGGGCAAACCGGCCTCGTCGGCGGTTCCCTGCCCATTCCGCTCGAGGTGGAGGGTGAGGATGAGGACGGCAATCCGATCGAGGGACTGGCGCTGCGGTTCGAGGTCACCGCCGGAGGCGGACAGGTCCGACCGGCGGAGGTCAGAACCAATCGCGAGGGCCGGGCGACGGCGCAATTCATCCTGGGCAACGTGCCGGGGCCGCAGGAGGTCACCGTCTCCGGCGCCAGCGGCGAGGTTGCGGTCCGGTTCACCGCCACCGCGACCGGGGTTCCCGCGTCGGTGCGGCTCTTCGCCGGCAACGGACAGAGTGCGCGGGCCGGTCTCGCCGTCGCTACGCCTCCCGCGGTACTGGTACTGGATGCCGGCGGCCGACCCGTGCCCGGCATCGCGGTCAGCTTCGGCATTACCGAGGGCGGAGGGTCCCTGGCCGGATCCTCCGCGATTACCGGTGCCGACGGCGTCGCCAGGGTGGGGCAATGGCGTCTCGGCGTGAGCGGCGTCAATACGCTGGACGCCGCCGTGGAGGGTGCGACCGTAGCGGGCGAGCCGGTCACCTTCGTCGCCACCACGACGCCGCCGGGCGGTTTCGACGTGGTGGTCCGCTTCACCGAGCCGCCCACGTCGGCGCAGGCCCGGGCCTTCGCGCGCGCGGAGGTCCGGTGGGAGCAGGTCATCACCGGTGATCTGCCGGACGGCAGCATCGACGTGCCCGCCGGCACCTGCGGGAGCGGCACCCCGGCGCTGAACGAGGTGGTCGACGACGTGGTCATCCTGGCAGCCTTCCAGAGCACCGACGGTCCGGGCAACGTGCTGGCGCAGGCCGGTCCCTGCCTCTTTCGCGACGCGAACGACGATGGCCACTACCAGGTCGGCGAGCTTCCCGGGGTCGGGGTCATGATCTTCGACGCGGACGACCTCGCCTTCCTCGTCCAGAACGACCTGCTGGCGGCAGTGGTCCTGCACGAGATGGGGCACGTCCTCGGGCTTGGCTCCCTCTGGAGCGACATGGCCCTGCTGGCCGATCCTTCCCTGCCACCGGCCGGCGGCACCGATCCTCATTTCACGGGCACCGCCGCCCTGGCCGCGTTCGACGCCGCGGGTGGAACAGCCTACCCGGGCGCCAAGGTGCCGGTCGAAAACCGGGGCGGGCCGGGCACCGCCGACGTGCACTGGCGCGAAGCGGTCCTGGGCAACGAGCTGATGACCGGGTTCATCGATTTCGGAACGAATCCCCTGAGTGCCGTCTCGGCGGCATCGCTGGCCGACCAGGGCTATCAGGTGGATCAGGCCCAGGCCGACGCCTACACGCTGAACGCCGCACTCCGCACGCGCTCGAGCCGCCCGCCCGTGGCGCTCCCGACCGACGTCCTCCGGCTCCCGATGCGGGGGTTCGGAACACACAAATGAAAGCGGCGGGAGAGAAGCTCTCCCGCCGCTTTCAGGTGATGGAGGCGCAGGGAATCGAACCCTGGTCCGAGTAAGCGTCCGAAACCACGTCTACGTGCGTAGGCTCGGCTTCCTGCCGTCGCCGCGGGTCGGTGCCGAACCGACCTCCCCTTGGCCTAGCTCCTGAAGTCTCGCCGCCGATACCGGAGCGATATCGTCAGCCAGCCCGGATTTGCGATTCGACCCACGGCGCCCCGGGCGGGCTCCGTTTGCCGAAGGCGCGTGAAGCGAGCTTAGCTCAGCTTACGCAGCCAGTGCCAGTTGAGTGTTGGCAGTTGAAGCATTCCAGACGGTTTTACCAGGACTCTGGACCTGGGCACGCTGCGATTTCCTCTTCATACCCGTCGAAGCCAAGTCGCCCCCGAGTTCGGGGAATATAAGCAGGGACCGTGCCCAAAGGTAGGGGTGGGGGGTATGTCCGCCTACCGCCGACCCGCCCGCTCCACCCGGTTCCGGCCGCTGTTCTTGGCCACGTAGAGCGCGGCGTCCGCCTGCCCGAGGAGCTCGCCGATGGTGGCCGCCGTTTCTGGGCAGGCGGCGACTCCGAACGAGGCCGAGAGCGGCCAGGCCTGACCCCGCCAATCCCAGGGGGTCGTCCCCAGCTTGAGCCGGATCCGTTCCGCAATCCGGGCGCCGAGGTCGAGACCGGTGCCCGGCAGCCAGACCGCGAACTCTTCCCCCCCGATCCGGGCCGCGGCGTCGCCCGACCGGATCTGCTCCCGGATGATCCGGGCGAAGTGCATGAGCGCCGCGTCCCCCGCGGGGTGCCCCAGCTTGTCGTTCAGCGTCTTGAAGCGGTCGAGGTCGGCGTAGACCATGGCGCCGTCGCGGACATCCATGCGGGTGAGCTCGATGTCGAGACCGCGGCGGTTGAGGAGCGAGGTGAGCGGATCCACCGTCGCGCGCGCCTTGAGCCGGTCCGCCTCGAGCCCGGTGACCACTCGCGGGCCCGCGTTGCCGAGGGCGGCCAGGACCTCGGCGCGCACCGAGCCGGTCGGCTCCCGGCCCCGAGGAAGCCAGAGTGCCGCGGCGCCGACCGACCGGGTGCCGGCCTGAATGGCGAGCACGAGGACGCTGCCGGGATGCTGCCGCCGGTCGGCCACGACGCCGCCGAGGGGGTCGCCCTCGAGCTGGATCATATCGAGCTCGCCCGCGGCGACCCGCGCGAGCTCGCTCTCAGGCGGGAGCATCGTGTCGAGCAGCCGCCGGTCGCCCCGTCCCGAGACGCCGACCACGCGGACGCGTGCCTCGGTGCCTGCCTCGGGATCCGGGGAGGATTCGAGCGCCGCGACGACCACCTGGCCATCGACGATGCGCTCGAGCTGGTAGGCCAGCCGCAGACCCACGCTGCCCACCGACTCCAGGCTGGCTTCCTGGGTCTGCGCCTGGGCGAGCTCGATGATCTGCGGCCGCCGCCGCACGCCGTCCGCCAGGCGGCGAAGGTCGATCTCCGCCTCGGCCAGGCGCATCGACCCGCCCCCGTCGGGCAGGAGCAGTCCGACGGCCACGCCGCCGGCGGCGTGGAACACCAGGGTGCCGCCCTCCATCCGCTCCGCCCCGCTCTGTTCCTGATCCCGGGCCCGCTCGAGCCGCCGGTCCACGGCGACGATCTGCGCGACCGTGAGCCGCTCGCCGTCCACCACGCGCTCCGCCCGGGGTCCCTCGCGCTCGTCCAGCTCGGCGATCCACACTCCCAGCGCCTGGTAGCAGCGGCGGAACCAGTCGAGCGCCGGATCCGGCAGGAGGTGCGGGGACACGCCGCTCCCGAGCGGGCTCAGGCCACCGCGGCGGGCCAGCAGCCAACCGGCCACGCCGCCGGCCAGGGCCGCCAGCAGGAGCCCGAACGCCGTCATTCGCGGAGCCAGCCCCGGCTGCGGAACCAGCGGTAGATGAGCAGCGTCACCAGCAGCATCGCCCCCAGGACGGAGGGGTACCCCCAGGGCGCCCGCAGCTCGGGCATGTAGTGGAAATTCATCCCGTACACGCCCACGATGAAGGTGAGCGGGAGGAAGAAGACCGAGAACACCGTGAGCACGCGCATGACCTCGCCGCTGCGGTGGGAGGCGAGCGCCAGCTGCACGTTGAGCAGCGTGTTGGCGTCGTCCAGGAGCTCGTCGGCGTAGAAGTGGTAGCTCTCCGCGTTCTCCTGGACGTCCCGGAACAACGTCGCCGACTTCCCCGCCCCGGGAACGATCCGCTGGACCACGTCGCTGGTTCGCCAGAGCAGGCGCTTGTACACGGTCACCTGGTGCTTGAGGATGTGAATCTCGTGCAGCTCGCTGCGGAACGCCGCGCTGGAGACCACACTCCCCGAGAACAGCCTGGTCTCGAACGCGTCGAGCCGGCTCTCGCACCGCTCCATGGGGGCGAGATAGGTGTCCAGCGCCGCATTGCAGATCTGCGAGAGAAGGAGCGGGAGCAACCCGTTCCGGTGCGGCTGCTTGCCCCGCTCGATGGCCGGCCGCTCATGAATGGCGCTGAGCCAGGGCTGGTCCTTCCGGTGAATGGTGATGAGGAACTGGGGCGAGAAGAAGATCGCGATCTTGCGGGTCAGGTCCTGTACCGTGACGCCCGAAAGATCGGCGCTCTCGTCGCAGGCTCGGAGGATGATGAACGTGTGGGTCTCGAACGCCTCGAACTTGGGCAGGTGCTCGGGGTCGAGGCAGTCGTTCACAGCGACGGAGTGGAGGCCGTACCGCTCGGCGATCTCGGTCAGCTCCTCGGCCGTGGGATGGACCACGTCGATCCAGACGAAGTCGGGGTCGTGCCGCTCCAGCAGGGTCCGGACCGTCACGGGGCGCAGATCCGACTGGCGGCGGCCGCGGCGCCGAACCCGTTATCGATGTTGACCACCGTCACACCCGCGGCGCAGGAGTTGAGCATGCCTAGCAGGGCCGCGAGTCCTCCGAAGGCGGCGCCATAGCCCACGCTCGTGGGCACCGCGATCACCGGCGCCTTTACCAGCCCGCCCACAACGCTCGGCAGCGCGCCCTCCATCCCGGCGACCACGATGACGACATCGGCCTCGCGGAGCTGATCGCCCGCGGCCAGCAGCCGATGCAGGCCGGCCACCCCCACATCGACGAGTCGGGACACCCGGTGGCCGAACGCCTCGGCCACCACCGCGGCTTCCTCGGCCACCGGAAGGTCGCTCGTTCCCGCCGAGATCACCAGAATGGCGCCCGCATCGGGCCCGGGTGCCGGAGCGCCCTCGACGGGGAGATGAATGGTTCGGGCCAGCGGGTTGTGGCGGACCGCGGGGAATGCCGCCGACACCGCCCCCGCCTGCTCGGGCGTGCAGCGCGTGCCGAGGAAGGTGCCGGCCATGGCGGCCAGCCGGGCACAGATGGCGACAACCTGCTCGCCGGTCTTCCCCTCACAGAAAACCACCTCCGGATGCCCCTGGCGCAGGGCCCGATGATGATCGATTCTGGCGAAGCCGAGATCTTCGAAGGGAAGGTGGCGCAGCCGGTCGAGCGCCGCCGCGGGGGCCAGGCGCCCGGCCGCTACCTCCGCGAGCAGGTCCTCGAGCTGCTCCGCTCTCACGCCACCTGAGCGACCGGCTCGAGATACGCGAGGAAGATCGCCTCGGCCTGCGCGATGGATTCCACCTGGAAGAGCCGCTGGCGGAGGTCACTCGCGCCATGCAGCCCTCGGGTGTACCAGCCGAGGTGCTTGCGGAATTCCACCACGGTTTTGCGGGTGTCGCCCTGGAGCCGGAGCGCCAGGCGGGCGTGCTCCAGTGCCACCGCGAAGCGCTCCCGGGCATCGGGCGGGGCCGGCAGCGGGTCTCCGGCCAGCAGCGCCTGTCCGTCGCGGAAGAGCCAGGGATTCCCGAAGGCGCCCCGCCCGATCATGATGCCGGCGCAACCGGTGTGTCGCTGCATGCGGAGCACGTCCTCCGCCGTGTTGACGTCCCCGTTGCCGATCACCGGAATGTCCAGCGCCTCGACCACCCGGGCGATCTCGTCCCAGTCGGCCCGCCCGGAGAACATCTGGGTGCGGGTGCGGGCGTGGAGCGTGAACGCGAGCGCGCCTGCGTCCTGCATCCGGAGCGCGATGCCGACGGGGTCCCGCAGCTCGTCGTTCCACCCGCTTCGGGTCTTCACCGTGACCGGCAAGTGGGTCGCCCCGATGACCGCGCGGATGATTCGCTCGACCATCTCGAGATCGCGCAGGCACCCCGACCCGCCGTTCCGCTGCACCACCTTCTTCACCGGACACCCGAAGTTGATGTCGATGAACTCCGGCCGGTACTGCTCGGTGATGAGCCCGGCGGCCTCCGCCATCGCGTTGGGATCGGCCCCGTAGATCTGGATCCCGATCGGCCGCTCGACCTCCTCGAACTCCGCGCCCTCGAGGGTATTGCGGATGCGGCGCCGGATGGCCTCCGAGGAGAGGAACTCGCTCAGCACCACGTCGGCGCCCATCCGGCGGCAGATCTGCCGGTACGGCGCCTCGCTCACCCCGGCCATCGGGGCGAGAAGAAGGGGGATCGGATGCGTGGAGGGATAGGGCAACTGCATGGCCGAAAAATACTTGGCGCACGGGGACCGGGCAATGATGTGGTCCGGTGTGCGGGCTCGCTCGTCTCCCTCGCACCCCTGCCACGGATCCCATGCCCCGCTGCATCCCGCTCCTCCTGCTCGCCGCGCTCGCTCCCGCGGCTCTGGCCGCCCAGGCCGATCCCATCCTCGAGAGCCGGGCCGAGTTCCGCTCGGCCGCGGCGGCCTACGAGGCGAGGGACTGGACCGCGTACCTGGCCCACGCCACCCGGGCGCAGGCCCTCCGCCCCGAGCACGGCGGGGTGACCCTGGCCCTCGCTTCGGCACGGGCGCTCAGCGGCGACACCGCGGGGGCCGTCTT
>DATCWW010000295.1:0-3682 GCA_036566145.1 Gemmatimonadales bacterium | reverse complement strand
ACGGTCGGCGCCGACGCGGTGTACGTGAAGTCGTGGGGCTCGGTCAAGCTGTACGGCCGGCCGGAGGAGGAGGCCGCCCACCGAGCCGCCTACCGCGATTGGCGGCTCACGGCCTCGCGGGTCAAGTCCACCCGCGGCGGTCGCGGTGTCGTGATGCACTGTCTCCCGGTCCGCCGCAACGTCGAGATCGATGACGCGGTGCTCGACGGCCCCAACTCGGTCGTGGTGGACCAGGCGGAGAATCGGCTGCACGCGCAGCGGGCGCTGCTGCTCCAGCTTCTTGGTGGAGAGGGCAGGCGGTAAACGGGGAACGGGGAAAGGGGAAAGGGGAAGGGGACATGTCCCGAGTGGTCGGGCGCTGCGCCTTCCCCTTTCCCCCTTCACCCTTCCCCATGAAAGGAGTTCTGGATTGACCATCGACACCACCAAAGGCATCGCCGGCCTCAAGGGCGCGTTGCGCTACGTCCGCGCGTACCGGGACCAGGTCTTCGTCGTCAAGCTCGGTGGCGAGGTGCTGGGCGAGCCGGAGGTGCTCGATCAGGTCACGGCCCAGCTGGCGCTGCTCTCGTCCCTCAGCATCCGCCTCGTCGTCGTGCACGGTGGCGGGCCGCAGGCGACCGCCCTGAGCCGCCGCCTCGGGGCCGAGCCGCGCATGGTGGCGGGCCGGCGCGTCACCGACGACGCGGCGCTGGAGGTGGCCAAGCTGGTCTATGCGGGCCAGCTCAACGTGGACCTGCTGGCGGCCCTTCGGGCCCATCGGGTGCAGGCCGTGGGCTTGAGCGGCGTGGATGCCGATCTCATCACCGCCCACCGGCGCCCCCCGGTCCAGGTGGTCCACGACAACGGCACGACCGAGAAGGTGGACTTCGGCCACGTGGGCGACCTGGACCGGGTGGACCCCCGGGTGCTCGCCACGCTGCTGGAAGCGCGGTTCGTGCCCGTGGTGGCGAGCCTCGCCGGTGGGGAGGACGGCGAGGTCTTCAACGTGAACGCCGACACCGTGGCGGAGTCGCTGGCGACGGCCCTCCGGGCCCAGAAGCTGATCTTCCTCACCGGCGCGCCGGGAGTGCTGCGCGACCGCGCCGATCCCTCCACCCTGGTGACCTTCGCCGATCCCGACGACCTCGCCGGCCTGATGGCCAACGGGGTGCTGAGCGGAGGGATGCGGCCCAAGGTCGAGGCCTGCATCCGGGCGGCCACCGGCGGGGTCGAGCGCACTCACATCATCGACGGCCGAGCGCCGGATGCGCTGCTGCTCGAGGTGTTCACCGGTGCCGGGTGCGGCACCATGATCGTCGGACGCAAGGAGAAGGCGACCTACCTCGGGGTCGATCTTGCCGGATGAGCTGACGCTGCTCGAGCGCCTGGTGGCGATCCCCTCGGTGAGCGGCGAGGAGGGGCCGCTCGCGCTGTTCGTGGAGCAGACGGCTCGGGAATGGGGTCTGGACGCGGTGCGGGACGAGACCTCCGTCCGGGTGGAGGTGCGGGGCCGCGCGCCGGGTCCGACGCTGGCGCTGGTCTCTCACCTCGACGTGGTCCCGCCGGGCGCGGGCTGGACGCGCGACCCGTTCACACCCGCCGTCGAAGGCGCCCGCCTCTATGGCCGCGGCTCGGGCGATGCCAAGGCTTCGGTCGCCGCGATGCTGTGCGCGGGGGCGGACCTCCACCAGTCCGGTCTCGCCGCCGGGCGCGTCGTGGTCATCCTGGGCTACGGCGAGGAGACCCGCAACACGACGATGGAGCAGGCGGTCGCCGTCGCGGGCGAGATTCACGGCGCCGTCGTGGGTGAGCCCACCAACCTGGAGCCCGCCACGGCGCAGCGTGGACTCATGATGGTGGACCTGGTGGCCGAGGGAGACCAGCGCCACGCCGCCTACGCCGCAGCCGAGGGCGAGTTCCGCAACGCGGCGCTGGTGCTCGCGCGGGACCTGCTTCGCCTCGAAGGCCTGTTCGACAGCCGGACCCATCCGATCCTCGGCCGGACCACGGCGACGCCCACCATGCTCGAAGCCGGCGTGAGCCGCAACGTGACCCCGCCGGTCGCGCGGGCCATCCTCGACGTGCGCAGCACTCCTGACTGGACCCACGAGGAGATCGCCGAGCTCCTTCGGTCGCGGCTGGCATCGCGGGTGGAAGTCACATCGCGCCGCCTCGTGCCGTGCGAGACGCCTGGCGGCTCCCGCCTGCTCGCGGCCGCCCGCCGGGTGCGTCCCCAGGCGTCCCCCTTCGGCAGCGCGACCTGCTCCGACTGGGTCTTCCTTCGCCACACGGACGCCATCAAGTGCGGGCCCGGCACCAGCCGCCGCTCGCACACGCCGGACGAATACGTCGATCTGCCCGAGGTGACCGAGGCCCGGCGGTTCTACGCCGACCTTGCCCGAGCCTACCTGGGAGGCGACTGAGCATGCCCGCCGCGACCACGCTGTGGGGCGCCGGGACGTCGCCGGACCAGCGGTTTTTCGAGGCCACCGCCGGCGAGGATCGTCCCTGGGATGCCCGCCTGTTGCGCTGGGACGTGCTCGGCAGCCTGGGCCACGTGGAGGGACTCCGCGCTTCCGGACTCCTGAGCCGAGGCGAGCACGCCCGGCTCCGCGCCGGACTTCGCCGGGCGCTGGCGGCGGTGGACCAGGGAACCCTCCGGCTCGGACCCTCCCACGAAGACGTGCACACCGCCGTCGAGGATTGGCTCACCCGGCGCCTGCCCGGACTCGGCGAGCGGCTCCACACCGGCCGATCCCGGAACGATCAGGTCGCCTGCGATCTCCGGCTCCTGCTCAAGGATCGCCTGCTCACGCTGGCCGAGTCGGCGCTTGCGCTGGTGGAGGCCCTGCTCGCCTTCGCGGGCGAGCAGGGCAGCGTGCTGCTGCCGGGGTACACCCATCAGCGGCGAGCGATGCCGAGCTCGCTGGGACTCTGGGCCGGGGCCTACGCCGAGGGCCTGCTCGATACCGTCGAAGCGCTCGACTCCCTCTGGCGGCGGGTGGACCGCTCGCCGCTCGGCAGCGCGGCCGGGTACGGCGTGCCGCTCCCGCTCCGGCGCGAGGCGGCGGCGCGGGCCCTCGGCTTCGCCGGGCTGGATCGGAACGTGGCCACGGTCCAGGGAGGCCGGGGCAAGCTGGAGGCGGCGGTGCTCTTCTGGTGCACCCAGCTGGGCCACGAGGCCGGACGCCTGGCGCAGGATGTGATCCTCTGGAGCGCGGAGGAGTTCGGTTACTTCGTGCTGCCGGCCGAGCTCGCCACCGGGTCGAGCATCATGCCGCATAAGCGGAACCCCGACCTCTTCGAGCTCACCCGCGGACGGGCGGCCGCGATCGAGGCGGACCTGGCGGCGGTGCTGGCGATCAAGGGGCGCCTGCCCTCGGGCTATCATCGTGACTTCCAGATGCTGAAGGAGCCCCTGATGCGCGGGCTCGACCGGACCGAGGCGATGCTCACCGCTCTCGCCGGGTCGATCCCGCTGCTCGCGGTGAACCGGCGCCGCTGCGCCGAAGCGCTCGACGCCGGTGCGCTCGCGACCGACGAGGTGATGCGGCGCGTCGAGGCAGGCGAGGCCTTTCGGGCGGCGTATCGCGCGGTGAAGCTCGAGCTCGGTCGGGGGCGCCGCTTCGAGGCACCTTCGCCGGCGAGGCTGCTGGCCCGCCGCCGGTCCACCGGCGGACTCGGCGACCTGGGACTGGCCGAG
>DATCWW010000151.1:0-4608 GCA_036566145.1 Gemmatimonadales bacterium | reverse complement strand
CTGGTGGTGGTGATCGCCCCGACGCCGGGTGAGGCGGAGCGGTGGCTCACCGACCTGGCGCTCCTCACCGACGGCGCCGTCGCGCTCTACCCCCAGCGCGAGGCGCTGGGCGAGGAGGAGCCGCATTACGAGATCGCCGGCGAGCGCGCGGAGACCATCGAGTCGTTGCTCCGCGGCCGGCTCCGGATCCTGGTCACCACCGCGCGCGCCACGGCGGAGCGGACCCTGGTGCCCGCGGCGCTGGACGCGCTCCGCCTCCGACTCGGGGTGGGCGAGCGCCGCCGGCCGGCCGGCGTGGCCGACGCGCTCACCCGGATGGGGTACCGCCGGGTGGGGACGGTCACCGAGGTCGCCGAGTTCAGCGTGCGGGGCGGCATTCTCGACGTGTACGGCTTCGGCATGGCGGTGCCGGCCCGACTGGAGTGGTGGGGCGACGACATTTCGTCCATTCGGGGATTCGATCTCACCACCCAGCGCTCGCTGGAGACGCTGGAGGAGATCACCGTGCTGCCGGTGAGCACGGGCGGATTGGGAGACGATGCGGCGGTGCAGGCGCAGGGTCGCAGGGACGCAGGGGCGCAGGAAGCCGAGCTCGACGGCAATCACCCTGCGACCCTGCGCCCTCGCGACTCTGCGTCCGCGCCCTCCCGCACCACCCTCCTCGATCTTCTTCCCCCCGACACCCTCGTGATCGAGGAAGCCGCTGGCCCGGACGCCGACGAGGTCACCCGAGCGTGGAAGGAGGCCGAGCACCACCTCGAGGTAGCCCGCCGCCTGGGCGAGGACGTCCCCAGCCGGGGCGCCATCCTGGCCGAGCCGGAGGTCTGGCGGGCGGCGCTGGCGCGATTCCCTCGGCTCCTCCTGGCAGGCGAGCGGCCGGCGATCCAGTTCGGCTTCTTCCCGCCGGAGAAGGTGGACCGGGATCTCAACCGGCTGCGCGCGCTGCTCGCCGGCGCGCCGCCCACCATCGTGCTGTGCGACAACGAGGGACAGCTCGAGCGCCTGGAGGAGCTGCTGGAGGGACCGCGGCGGATCGGGGCGACGCTCGCGATCGGCGCGCTCGACGGCGGCTTCGTGATGCCGTCGCTCCGGGTGCTCACCGACCACGAGATCTTCCGCCGGGCGCGCCGGCTCCGCCGTCCTCGACGCTACCGCCAGGCCGCCCCCTCGGCGGCGACCGGCGCGCTCACCGAAGGCGATTACGTGGTGCACCTCGACCACGGCATCGGGATCTACCGCGGGATCCAGACCATCATGGTGGGCGAATCGACGCTCGAGGTCGCCGTGGTGGAATACGAGGGCGGCGACCGGCTCAATGTCCCCCTCTACCGGCTGGATCAGCTCGAGCGCTACCGCGCGGCCGGAGACGACGAGGACCGGCCACCGCCCCGGATCCACCGGCTGGGTGGCGCGTCGTGGCAGCGGGTCCGGGCAAAAACTCGGCAGGCGATCCGCCAGATGGCGGCCGACCTGCTCGACCTCTATGCCCGGCGCACCGTCAGCGCGGGGTACGCCTTCCCACCCGACGGCCGATGGCAGCGTGAGCTCGAGTCCAGCTTCCTGTACGAAGACACGCCCGACCAGCGGAAGGCCACCGACGAGGTCAAGGCCGACATGGAGCGCCCCCGGCCCATGGACCGGCTGCTGGTGGGCGACGTGGGCTACGGCAAGACCGAGATCGCGGTTCGCGCCGCCTTCAAGGCGGTGCAGGGCGGCAAGCAGGTCGCGGTGCTGGTGCCGACCACGATTCTGGCGGAGCAGCACGGCCGGACCTTCGCGGAGCGGCTGGCCGACTTCCCGGTCAAGCTCGAGGTGCTCTCCCGCTTTCGCACGGGCAAGGAGCAGAAGGCCGCGCTCCAGCAGCTGGCCGAGGGACAGACCGACATCGTGATCGGCACCCACCGCCTGCTGTCCAAGGACGTGGCGTTCAAGGATATCGGACTGCTGATCGTGGACGAGGAGCACCGCTTCGGGGTGAAGCACAAGGAGCGGCTCAAGGCGCTGCGCCTGGCGGTGGACGTGCTGACCCTCACCGCCACGCCGATCCCCCGAACGCTGCACCTCTCGCTCGCCGGACTTCGCGATCTCACCCTGATCGAGACCGCGCCGCGGGACCGCTCGCCCATCCTGACCTTCGTGGAGCCGTGGGACGACGGTCTGCTGGAGGAAGCCTTTGCCCGGGAGATCGACCGCGGCGGGCAGGTGTTCGTGGTGCACAATCGGATCGAGACGATCGAGACCGTGGCGGCGCGGGTCCGCGCCCTCGCTCCCCGGGCCCGCACCGAGGTGGCGCACGGCCAGATGGCGGCCGAGGAGCTGGAACGGGTGATGCAGGGCTTCGTGTCGGGCGAGGTGAACATCCTCGTCTCCACGATGATCGTGGAATCCGGGCTCGACGTGCCCAACGCCAACACGATGGTGGTCCACGACGCGCATCGGTTCGGGTTGGCCCAGCTCTACCAGCTCCGGGGCCGGGTAGGCCGGAGCCACCGGCGGGCGTACTGCTACCTCCTGGTGCCCGACACGATCGACGCGGACGCCGAGGAACGGCTGCGGGTGCTCGAGCATCATACCGACCTGGGGGCCGGCTACCGGATCGCCCTCAAGGATCTCGAGCTCCGCGGCGCGGGCAACCTGCTGGGCTCGGAGCAGTCGGGTCACGCCCAGGCGGTCGGCTTCGACCTGTACATGCGCTGGCTGGAGGAAACGGTCCGGAATCTCCGGGGGCAGGGCACCCGCGAGCAGCCCCAGCCGCCCGACGTGGTGCTGGACCGTCCGGCCCACCTTCCCGACGGCTACGTGCCGGATGACGACGTCAAGCTGGACCTCTACCGGCGACTGGCGCGGGCGGTCTCGTCCGGCGACATTGATGGGCTGCGAGACGAACTGCGCGAGCGCTTCGGCCCCCTGCCGGACGAGGCCGAGACCCTGCTCCACATGGCGCGGCTCCGCGTCCTGGGGGCGGAGCTCGGCCTGCAGCACGTGCTGGTTCGCGGTGACGAGGCGCGGCTCACCTTCCGCCCCGGAACGCAGCCCAGGCTGGCCGGGCTCACCTCCGCGCTGGACGACGTCCAGCTTTCCGCCGACGTGCGCCGGACCGTGCCGTTGTCGCTCAGGCTCCTGCGGCTGGGTGGGGAGCCGATCGTGCCCGCGCTCGTGCGGGCGTTGCACCAGGCGCTCGGCGCGCCGGCCGAGCGCCGGCCCGCCGCCCGCGGGTCGGGAGCGCCCGACCGTTGACCCTTACCGGAGTACTCATGCGTCGTACCCTGCTGTCCGCCCTGCTCGTCGGCACCGTCGCCATCGCCGGCTGCTCCAACTTCCGGGACATGTTCTCGGCCCACGCGAACACGGCGGCCGAGGCGGCCGGGCTGGAGCTCACCCCGAAGCGGCTGTCGGAGATCGTCTGGGGCGCCACCAAGGGTCAGCGCCTCACCCAGCAGACGGCAGAGTTCCTGGCCAACGCCTGGGTGGACTACGCGCTCTTCGCCGTGGCGGCCTCCGAAGGGAAGCTCCCCACCGATTCGGCCAGCGTCGCCGACGCGATGTGGGCCGAGCTGGCGGAGCTCCGGGGCACCCACTGGCACGACACCTTGATGGCCCGGCGGGTCGGCCCGGCCGACAAGGCCGCCGACAGCGCGTACGCCGCGCCGGACATTCGCCTGTTCCAGCACATCCTGTTCGGCGCCAAGGCCAGCTCGACGCCCGACGTGAAGGAGGCCAGTCGCAAGAAGGCGGAGACCGCGCTGGCCCGGATCCGCAAGGGCGCGAGCTTCGGTCAGCTCGCCACCCAGCTGTCGGAGGACCCGGGCAGCCGGGCCGACAGCGGCTTCCTTCCGCCCGGCCCGCGGGGCCGGTTCGTGCCGGCGTTCGACAGCGCCGCCTGGGCACTCAAGCCGGGTGAGAACACGGGCCTGGTAGAGACGCCGTTCGGCTTCCATATCATCAAGCGGCCGGCCCTGGCCGAGGTGCGGCCGCGCTTCAAGGACTATCTGGCCCAGCAGGCGGGGGCGCGGCTCGACTCGATGTACATGGACAGCCTCGCGACCAAGGCCGACATCAAGGTGGCGAGCAACGCGCCGGCGACGATCCGCGCGGCCATGGACGCGCCGCAGACCGCCAGGAACGGCACGGCGCCGATCGCGACCTTCAAAGGCGGCACGCTGACCGTCCAGGAGCTCATGCGTTGGGTCCGGGCCCTCCCGCCGGCATACACCGCCCAGCTCAAGACCGCCGACGACAGCACCCTTCAGCGGTTCTCCCGAATCCTGACCCAGAACGTGCTGCTGCTCCGTGACGCCGACGCGGCGGGGATCACGGTCTCGCCCGAGGAATGGGGTGACCTGCGTCAGCGCTACCTTTCCCAGCTGGACACGCTCAAGCAGGACATGGGGCTGGACAGCAGCTCGCTAGGCGATTCCTCGGTGCCGGCGGGCGATCGCGTCCGGGCCGCGGGCCTCAAGATGGACGGGTATTTCGATCAGTTGATCAAGGGGAAGGCCCGGCTCAGGCCGCTGCCGAGCGCGCTGGCGACGCTGCTGCGGGAGAAGATGCCGTACAAGGTCTACGACGCCGGGGTCTCCCGGGCGCTCGAGCTGGCCCAGGCCGTCA
>DATCWW010000281.1:0-4425 GCA_036566145.1 Gemmatimonadales bacterium | reverse complement strand
CCGGTCGGTCGCGGCGAGCACGCTGCCCGGCGTGCCGCTCCCGACTGCCGGCGTCGCGGCGAAGAGCTTGACCGGGGCCGCATCCAGTGTGGTCCAGGCGCCGGGCGCGGGGTCGAACGCGCGCACCTGGCGCTCGAGGGTCTGCGCGTCGCGCGTCCAGTCGAGGCGGGCCAGCTCCCGGCTGACCTTGGGCGCGTAGGTCGCCGCCGAATCGTCTTGCGGCTGGGGACGCTCCAGGCCGGCGCCGAGCAGGGAGATCGCTTCGACCAGGGCGGTCGCACCCAGGGTGGCGAGGCGGCGCGAGAGCGTGCCGGCGGTCTCGTCGTCGCTGATCGGGGTCGCGACGCGATGGAGGACGGGACCGGTGTCGAGTCCTTCCTCCATCCGCATGATGCAGACGCCGGTCTCCCGGTCGCCGCTCAGGATCGCGTGCTGAATCGGGGCCGCGCCGCGGAACCGTGGCAGGAGGGAGGCGTGGACGTTGATGAGCCCGCGCGGCGGCAGGTCGAGCACCTCCCGCCGCAGCACATGGCCGTACGCGACCACGACGCCGAGGTCGGGCTCCAGGCGGCGGACCGCGGCGAGAAAGAGATCGCCCACCGGTCGGGTGGGCTGCAGGATGGGCAGACCCTCGGCCTGCGCCACCACCTTGACGGGAGGGGGAACGAGCGTCGTGCGCGAGCGCCCCTGGGGCTTGTCCGGCTGGGTGACCACCCCGACGACCGAGATCCGCTCGCGGAGCATCGCCTTGAGGGACACCACCGCGAAGTCCGGCGTCCCGAAGAAGACGACCCGCATCACTCGGCCCGATCGGCCGCCGGCTGGACCTCTTTGATGTGGCTGGTGTCGTCCTTGTGCTCCCGGCGCCAGCGCGACATCAGCATCTGCCGCCGCATCAGGCTCAGGTGGTCCAGGAAGAGAATCCCGTCGAGGTGGTCGATCTCGTGCTGGATGGCGCGCGCCTTGAGACCGGTGGCCTCCCGGCGATACCGGTTGCCCTCACGGTCGGACGCCTCGATCACGACCCGCTCGGGCCGCGTCACGTCGGCGTAGATCTCGGGGATCGAGAGGCACCCCTCCTCTGCCGTGCCGGCGCCCTCGGTCTCGACGATGACCGGGTCGATCATGGCGAAGCGGTCGCCGTCGGCGTCCACCACGGCGACCCGCCGCGCGATACCCACCTGGTTCGCGGCGAGGCCGACGCCGCGCGCCGCGTCCATGGTCTCGAACATGTCGTCCACCAGCCGGCGGACCGCGTCGTCCACCGGACCCACTTCGGCGCTCCGCTGCCGCAGGACCGGACTGCCCAGCAGGTGGAGCGGGAGGAGGCTCATCGCTGGGCCGCTCCGGGGGCGGACTCGGCCCCGATGCGCACGATCCGGCCGCGCTCGACCACCACCGTCGCGGTGCCGCTCTCGACGGTGACCCGCACCTCCTTCACCCCCGGCTGGATCTCCACCTCCTTGATGTCGCGCACCTTGCCGATGATGCCGCCGCTGGTCATCACCTCGTCGTTCTTCTTGAGGTTCCCCAGCAGCTCGGCGTGCTTCTTCCGCGCCTGGCTGGAAGGCCGGAGGATGAGGAAGTAGAAGACGAGGCCGATCGCCGCCATCTGGAGCACGAGGACGGTGATGCCGCTGCCGGTCTGGGCCTGGAGCATGAGACGCCTTGGTGATGGTCAGGGTTCCGCCGGGACGGCGCTCGGCCGGTGCCGCTCGAGCCACTCCCGCCGCCAGCGATCGAAGGTGCCGTCGAGGATGCGGGCCCGGGCCTGCTCGCCGAGCCGCACCAGAAACCGCACGTTGTGGATCGAGACCAGGCGCATGCCGAGCATGTCCTCGACCACGAACAAGTGCCGGAGATAGCCCCGCGAGACGCTGGTGCAGGTCTCGCAGTCGCACTCCGGATCCAGCGGCTCGGTGGATCCCTTGAGCGCGGCGCCGCGCACGTTGATCCGCCCGGTCGGGAGCCACGCGGTCCCGTGCCGGCCGTTCCGCGTGGCCGCGACGCAGTCGAACAGGTCCACCCCGCGCGCGATCCCCTCGAGCAGATCGGCGGGAAAGCCGACTCCCATAAGATAACGGGGGACTTCTCTCGGCAGCCCCGGCTCGAGGGTCTCCAGCACGCGATGCATCACCGGCTTGGGCTCGCCTACCGACAGCCCCCCGATCGCGATGCCGGTCCACGGGCCGCGGGCGAGGATGCCCTCGAGCGAGCGGAGCCGGAGGTCGTCGTAGGTGCCGCCCTGGATGATGGGCCAGAGGGACTGGGGCGCACCGGCGCTCGGACGCACGGGCGCACGGGCGGTCGGCGACGATGTGGAGGCGTCCCCACTGTGCGCCGGTGCGCCTGTGCGCCCGTGCGCCAGCCTCTCATGCTCCTCCCGACACCGACTCAGCCACCTCAGCGTCCGTTCCATCCCCTCCTCGGCCAGCTCGCGAGGCGCCCCGCCGGGGACGACGTGGTCGAACGCCATCGCGATGTCGGCGCCCAGGTCCCACTGGATTTCCGTCGCGCGCTCGGGGGTGAGGCGGCGCCAGGTGCCGTCCACGTGGCTGCGGAACTCGACCCCGCTCTCCGAGATGGTGCGCAGCTGCTCCAGGCTGAAGACCTGGAAGCCGCCGCTGTCGGTGAGCATCGGCCGCTCCCAGCCGGTGAACCGGTGCAGCCCGCCCATGTCGCGCACGATGGACTCGCCGGGGCGGAGATGGAGATGGTAGGTGTTGCCGAGGATGATGCGGGCGCCGGTCCGGCGCACGTCGGCGGCGCTCAGGCCGCGGACCACGCCGTGGGTCCCCACCGGCATGAAAGCCGGCGTGGGCACGGTGCCGTGGGGCAGGGCAAGGGTCCCCGCGCGGGCTGCGCCCGCCGTCGCCTCGAGCTGGAAGCTGAAGCTCACGCCGCTCCGAGCACGCGGTCGATCTGGCGCCGGTGCACCAGGTCGTGCGCGGCCATCAGCTTGAGCAGGTGCCCCAGGCTCTCGGGGCCGCGCTCGCTGTGCATCATCTCGCGCCCAAGCTCGGCGGGGCTCAGGCGCCGCCAGAGCTCCAGGTTCGCGGCGCGCAGGCCGCGAAGCTGCGCCAGCGCGATCTCGATGGAGGCGTCATCGTAGCGGAAGCGCTCGGCCCAGAGGTCCTGATCGAAGCCCTGGATCGGCGGCCGGTCCTCGCTGAGGATCAGTCGGCCCCGCACGGCGAGGACCAGCTCGGAGTCGGCCAGGTGCTGGACGACACCCGCGACGGACCACTTCCCCGGCGCCTCGGGTCGCCGGAGCCGCGCGTCCGGAATCCCCTCGAGCCTGTGATCGAGCCACGGCACGAGCTCGCGCAGCACCTCGAGCGGCTCCCGCGGGCCGAGCAGGTCGAGCAGCGCGCGCACGTAGGTGGTCGCGGCGGCCGCGGCGCCGCTCGCCGGGTTGGAAAAGGTCATCGTCGCTCCGGTGTCACAGGATGACCATCGCGTCGCCGTAGGAGTAGAAGCGGTAGCGCCCCTCCACGGCGTGGCGGTAGGCGGCCATCGTGAGCGGATGGCCGGCGAAGGCGCTGACCAGCATGAGCAGGGTGGACCGGGGGAGGTGGAAGTTGGTGATCAGATGATCCACCACCCGAAAGGTGTAGCCCGGCGCGATCATGAGGCTGGTCTCGCCGGCGCCCGCCCGCACCAGCCCGCGCTCCGCCGCCGCGCTCTCGAGTGCCCGGACGACGGTCGTGCCCACGGCCCATACCCGGCCGCCCTGCTCCCGCACCAGCTCCACCATCGCGGCGAGGCGGGGCGTGATCTCGTAGCGCTCGGGATGCATCGCATGCTCCCGCGGATCGTCCACCTCGACCGGCTTGAAGGTCCCCGGCCCGACCTGCAGATCGAGGCCCGCGATGAGCACCCCGCGCGACGAGAGCGTATCCAGCATCGCCTCGGTAAAGTGGAGCCCGGCCGTGGGGGCCGCGACGCTGCCCTCGTGCCGGCCATAGACCGTCTGGTAGCGCTGCTCGTCCTGCTCGGTAGGGTCGCGGGTGATGTACGGAGGGAGCGGCAGCCGCCCGTACCTCGCGATCGCCTGGTCGGCCGTGGCGCCGAGGAACCGCACCCGGCGGTGGCCGTCGGGAAGCACCTCAATCGTCTCGATCTCCATCCCGGGACCCAGGGTGATCCGCTTGCCCGGCTGGAGCGCGCTGCCGGGCTTTCCCATCGCCACCCAGTCCCCGCCCGGGTCCGGATGGATCAGCAGCACCTCGGCCGGCGCGCCCGACGGCCGGGTGCCGAGCAGCCGGGCGTGACGGACCCGGGTGGTGTTGATCACCAGCAGGTCGCCCGGCGGGATGAGGCTGGTCAGATGGGTGAACCGCGAGTCCACCAGTGCCCCGTCGCCCGCGGCCGGGGTGGCGCCGCCCGGCACCGATTGCGGGGCAACGCCGGCGCTGTCCCGTC
>DATCWW010000276.1:0-2692 GCA_036566145.1 Gemmatimonadales bacterium | reverse complement strand
TCCGACGGCGCCATCGAGCTGCAGGTGACGGAGCTGCATCGGACGATGCCGGCCCTCCTCGGTGAGCTGCGACGCCAGGGCGCGCAGCTCACCGAGCTCCGCACCCACTCGGCCACGCTGGAAGACGTCTTCGTGTCGCTCACCGGGCGGCGGTTGCGCGATGAGTGAGCGCCGCGGCTGGCGGAGTCATCCGCTCGTCCAGCTCACCCTGGTGCGGTACCGCGAATTCATCCGCGAGCCGGAGGCCGTCTTCTGGGTCTTCGTCTTCCCGGTGCTGCTCACGGCCGGGCTCGGCATCGCCTTCCGCAACCAGGCTCCGGCCCGGATCCCGGTGGTGGTCGTCGAGGGACCGGAGGCGAGCCGGGTGGCGGACGGGGTGGGACGCAGCCCCGCGCTCAGCGTTCAAACCCTCCCCGACACCGCGGCGATGCGGGCGCTCCGGACCGGCAAGGCATCGCTGGCGATCCTGCCCGGCCCCGCGGGCGGCGTCTCGTACCGCTTCGATCCCGATCGCCCCGACGCGCGTACGGCCCGGCTCGAGGCCGACGACGCGCTGCAGCGAGCCGCCGGCCGCACCGACCCCGTGGCCAGCTCCGAGCAGCGCGTCCGCGAGCCGGGCTCACGCTATGTGGACTTCGTGGTGCCGGGCCTGCTCGGGCTCAACCTGATGGGCAGCGGGATCTGGGGCCTGGGCTTCGCCATCGTGGACGCCCGCAAGAAGCGGCTGCTCAAGCGCCTGATCGCGACGCCGATGTCGCGGGCGCAGTATCTCGCGTCCTTTCTCCTCTCGCGGTTGACCTTCCTTGTGCTCGAGGTCGGCGTGGTGCTCGGCTTCGCGGTGCTGGTGTTCGGTGTGCCGGTGCGCGGCTCGCTGCTCGCCGTGCTCGGCGTCTGCCTGCTGGCGGCGCTCGCCTTCGGCGCGCTGGGTTTGCTGATCGCGTCGCGGGCCCAGACGATCGAAGGCGTGTCGGGCCTGATGAACCTGGTGATGCTCCCGATGTGGATCTTCTCCGGCGTGTTCTTCTCGGCCAGCCGCTTTCCCGACGCGCTGCAGCCGGCGATCCAGCTCCTGCCGCTCACCGCCGTCAACGACGCGCTGCGTGGTGTCCTGCTCGAGGGCGCCGCCCTGTCGAGTCTGGGCGGGGAGCTCGCCATCCTTGCGGGGTGGATGGTGATCGGATTCGCGCTGGCGCTCCGCCTGTTCCGGTGGCGCTAGGCGACTAGTGCGGATCGGTCGCAGGGTGTAACGTTGGGCGCCCCTGGCAGTCGGGGCCTCTCCCACCACCACATCCTCGAGGCAGATCTCCAATGCGTCAGCGCAATTTCTTGCAGCTTACGTCGTTGGCCGGGGTCCTCGCCCTGGCCGCGTGTTCCGATCAAAGCCAGCCCTCCGCACCCGACCTCCCCGCTGATCTCTCCCGCGCCGCCCAGGGACAGCGCAACGACGCCAATGCCCTCGCCCGCTCGGTGCCGGGCTTCGGGGGCTTCTTCTACGATGCCCAGGGCACTCCGACCATTTACCTGACCACTCCGGCGGCCCGTGGCCAGGCGGAGCGGGCTCTGGCCCCGTATCTCCAGCAGCACGGCGTGGCGGCCGGCCGGATTCAGACCCGCCCGGCGGCGCACAGCTGGGACCAGCTCGAGCGGTGGCATGCCCGGGTCTCGCCCGAGGCCCTGAACGTCGCCGGCGCGGTCTATGTGGATGCGGACGAGGCGCTCAACCGGATCACGGTGGGAGCGGAGCGGGGCGCGGTGGGCCGGGTGCGGGCGTCGCTCGCGCGGCTGGGTCTGCCGGCGGACGCGGTGGTCGTGCAGGAGGCCCAGCCGATCACCTTCGCGATGGCGCCCAGGCCCAAGCCCCTGTCGCTGCAGGGCCGGGTGCGGCCGATCATCGGCGGAGTGCAGATCAACTTCCCCGGTTTCCTCTGCACCCTCGGTTTCAACATCAGCGGCGGCTTCATCACCAATTCGCACTGCACCAACGTTCAGGGCGGAGTGAATTCGACCCCGTACTGGCAACCGCTGCAGAGCACCGATCCGGTCCAGATCGCGACCGAGGTCGCGGACCCGAACTACACCACCGGGGGTGCCTGCCCCGCCGGCCGGCGCTGCCGCCGGAGCGACTCCTCGCGCGCCTCGTACGCCAGCGGCATCGCCTTCACCATCGGCCGGATCGCGCAGACGGCCCGGCCCGGCCGCTCGCTGACGATCACCGGGCAGTGGTCCATCACCGGTGAGGGCGTCGCCACCGTGGGGCAGACGGTCAACAAGGTCGGCCGGACGACCGGGTGGTCCCAGGGCCTGGTGACCAACACCTGCGTCGACACCAACCTGTCCGGGAGTGACATCACCCAGCTCTGTCAGAACTTCGTGAGCGCCACCGTGGGCTCCGGCGACAGCGGCTCGCCCGTCTTCGCGATCGGCAGCGGCAGCAACGTGTCGCTGCTGGGCATCCTCTGGGGCGGCAGCGGGTCCCAGTCGTACGTGTACAGCCCGATCGCCAACATCCACGACGATCTGGGCAACTTCACGGTGAGGTAATCGGGAGTGCGCGCCGGGGTGGGCGGGAGCGGCATCAAGCTCCGATTACTCGCCCCGGCGCGAGTTCTCCAGGGTGAGCCGGTGCCGGTCACCCTCCGCGTCGAAAACGCCGGCGGCCGTCCCGCGACGCTCTACCTGCAGGGACGACCGC
>DATCWW010000149.1:0-4696 GCA_036566145.1 Gemmatimonadales bacterium | reverse complement strand
ACCCGCGGCCGCGTCTCCGGAGGCCGCATCCACGCCGGCAGCGCCGCCCCCGCCGCCGCCGGAGCCGCCGAAGGTCGTGACCGCCGGTGCTGCCGGGGCGGATTTCGTGGACTTCGCCTCGATGGTGTTGGAGGAGAAGGGGCCGCGGGACACCCGGATGCGGGTGGACCGGCAGGAGCCCGAGGGCGACGACGAGCAGCGCGAATTCCAGGAGATCCTGGAGCAGTTCAAGCGCGGCATCGATCAGAACATCGAGAGCGACGACTACCAGTCCCACTACGACCTGGGGGTCGCCTTCAAGGAGATGGGACTTCTGGACGAGGCGATCGCCGAGTTCCAGAAAGCGCTTAGGTCGCCCGAGGGCCGGCTTCGCACCTCGGAGGCGCTGGGGATCTGTTTTTACGACAAGTCCCAGTACGCCATCTCCGAGACCGTGCTCCGTCGCGCGGCCGAGACCGTGGATGGGGGTGACGACGCCAAGATCGGCCTGCTCTACTGGCTGGGCCGTGCCGCCGAGGCCCAGGGGAAGACCGCCGACGCCCTGGGGGCCTACGAGCGGGCGCTGGCGGTGGACATCCGCTTCATGGACCTGAGCGAGCGCATGCACCGGCTCGGCGCGGGGCGGCGGGAATGACCTCCGGGACGGCGCCGGTCTCCCTGGCCGACCTCCAGCGGCCGCTGCGCGCGCGGCTCGAGCGGGTGCAGCAGGAGCTGCGGCGCATCGTGGAGGCCGACTTCGGCCTCATCGCCCAGGTGAACGCGCACCTGTTCCAGATGCAGGGCAAGCTGTTCCGGCCCACCCTCCTCCTCCTCGCCAACGAGGCGACCGGCGCTCCCGATCCGCGGGCCACGACGCTCGCCGCGATCGTCGAGCTGATCCATCTGGCCACCCTGGTGCACGACGATTCGGTGGACCACTCGGTCCTGCGTCGGGGGATGCCGACCATCAACGCCCTGTTCAGCCACCAGGTGTCGGTGATCATGGGCGACTACCTGTACTCCCGGGCGGTGATCGAGCTGGTAGGGCTGGACGACTTGGAGCCGCTCCGGGTAATGAGCCGGGTGACCAACGAGATGACGGTGGGCGAGATGCGCCAGCTCCTGGCGCACGACCCGCTGCAGTTCAGCGAGGAAGAGTACGACCTCCTGATCCAGTCCAAGACCGCCTCGCTGGTATCCGGCGCCTGTGAGGTCGGCGCGCTCCGGGCCGGGACGGCGGAGCGCGAGGCGCTCCGCCGCTTCGGCCAGGCGCTCGGCATGGCGTTCCAGATCGTGGACGACCTGCTGGACTATGTGGGCGACGCCACCGTCACCGGCAAGCCGAGCGGCTCCGACCTTCGGGAGCACAAGGTGACGTTGCCGCTCATCGCGGCGCTGCAAGGGTTCGGCGAGCACGACCGGGCCCGGGTGGCGGAGCTGCTGCACACGCCCGAGCCGACCGACGAGCAGATCCAGGCGGTGGTGGCGGCGGTGGCGGACGCCGGCGGGCTCGATTACGCGCGGGGCCGTGCTCTCAGGCTGGCGGAGCAGGCCGACCGGGAGCTGGACCGCCTCGCCCCCTCGCCGGCGCGGGACGCCCTCCGCGCCAGCATCACCTACGTCGTGGACCGCAGGCGCTGATGGCCAGCGGCCCCCACCGGCCCGGCTTCTACCTGGGTGTGCTCATCGCCGGCTTCGTGGCCGGCGGGGCCATGACCTCGCTGTTGCGGCAAACGCTGCCCGACAGCGCCGCCCGGACGTTCTTCACCAGCACCTGGACGGCCAGCTTCGGCCCTGTCTCCGCGGACCTGCTGGTGGTAAGCTTCACCCTGGGGCCGATCGGGCTGCATGTCTCCCTGCTCAGCCTGCTCGGCGTCCTGCTCGCGTACCTGATCGCGCGCTCGCTTTTCTAGGAGGTCCCGTGGGCAACCTCGGCTTCACGGAAATCATGGTGATCCTGCTGGTGGTGCTGCTCCTGTTCGGCGCCAAGCGGCTGCCGGAGGTCGGCTCCTCCATCGGCAAGGGCATCCGGGAGTTCAAGCGGAGTCTGTCGGACACACAGGACGCGATCATGGGCTCCGACGAGTCCCGCAACCTGCAGTCCCGCCCGCCCGAGCCTCCGGCCCAGAACCAGGCGTCCTCGGGCGAGCCCAAGCGGCTCTCCCAGTAACGGCCGGGCCCCGGAACGCAACGAGCCCGCACCGAAGTGCGGGCTCGCGTCGTTCCGGGGCCTGGACCGGCCGGCCTCAGAGCTGGCTGGTCGGCGTCTGCTGGCCCTGCTGCTGCTGCGACCGCTGCTGCAGCTTCCCGCGGTTGTCCACCACCTTGGCGGCCTGGCGCAGCGCCGCGAGGTAGCCCCGCACCCTGTCCTGCCGGGCGAGATCGACCAGCTTGGCGCGGTAGCCGTCGCGGTCTTTCACGAACTGGGCCGAATCGGCCTTGGTGTGCTCCAGTACCTGGATCACATACAGCCCGTCCTTGGTGTCGAGCACTCCGCTATGCTGTCCCACCTCCAGCCCGAACGCGGTGCCCACCACGATGGCGTTGTTGAGCGGCGGGTTCACCCGGCTGAACGGGCCGAATTCCTTGTCCGGCAGGTTCATCGCCTTGGCGGCGTCGGCCATCGACTGCCCGCCCTCGACCCGCTTCAGGTAGTCCTGGGCCAGGGTGCGGGCGAGCCGGTCCTTGCGCTCGTTCTTGGCCGCGGACTCCACCGCGCGCCGGATCGCCTTGAGCGGCGGCACACCCTCGGGCGTGAGACTGTCGATCCGGAACACGTAGAACGCGTAACTCGCCTCGATCACCTGGCTGGTCGCGCCGGGCTTGGCGCCCTGGAAGGCCCAGATGCCCGCGTCGGGGATGACGAGGTTGCCGATCTGGACCCGGGTGCCCTGCTGCACCGGCGCGGTCTTCCCGACCGACAGCTTGAGCGCGCGGGCCACCGTGTCCAGCGCGGCGCCGTCCTCCCGCTCCGCGCCCAGCCGCTCCAGGCTGTCGGCCTGGGCATCGAGCCGGTCTCGGTGCGCTCCCGAGACCTCGATGGGGAAGAGGATGTGCCGGCCCTTGACCTTGTCGCCCTTCCGGCTGGTGATCTCGATCAGGTGGAATCCGAACTGGGAGAGCACCGGCTCCGACACGGTGTTGAGCGGCAGGTGGAAGGCGGCCGAGTCGAAGGCCGGGTCCATGGTGCCCTTGGTCCACTCGCCCAGGTCGCCGCCCTTGGCGGCACTGGCGCTGTCGGCGGACTCGCGCTGGGCCACGTCGGCGAACGGCGTGCCGCCCGCGATCTCCTTCCGGGCCGAGTCGGCCCGGGCCCGGGCTTCCGCCGTGTCGCTGGCGTCGGTCAGGCGAGGCAGGGCGACGAAGCTGAGGTAGGCCGTGCGGGGGCGCTTGAAGTCGTCCTGGTGCGCCTTGTAGTACGCCGCCACGTCGGCGTCGGTGACCGCGACCTGTGAGTCGGGGACGGCGTTCCGGCCGATGATGGCGGTGAGGGCGATCTTCACCTGCTCGTGCTCGTCCCGGTACTGCTCCCAGAGCGCCGCGTCGGAGAGATAGATGTCGGCGGTGACGACCCGGAGCAGCTTGGAGCGCTCGATCTGTTCCCGATACTGCGCCTCGAGCGCCGGCAGGTACTGGGCGCCGACGCTGGAGGTGAGCCAGCGCTGGTACTTCGCCATGTCGAACTGGCTGTCGGTCTGGAACTCGGGGACGTTGCGGAACTCGGGCGGGGGCGAGGTCCGCAGCGCGTCGACGATCTCGTCCTCCGTGACGGTGATGCCGCGGCGGCGATACTCGGCGTCGAGCACGCTGCTCTGGATCAGCTGCTCCCAGACCTGGTCCTCGATCTGGTTGCGGTCTTCCAGGGTGAGGGACGTCGGCGACTCCCGCTGCCGGTTGTCGATGGTCTGCTGCACGAACTGCTGGTAGCTCCGGACGTCCACGGTCCGGCCGTTGATCTTGCCGGCCGAGGTCGACCGCGTCAGGCTCCCCCAGTCTACGCTGGTGGCCATGAAGATGAGCATCAGAAGAGCGAAGATGGCGCCGGCCACCTTCGCGCTGTTGCGGAAGGCTTGCATCATGGGAACGCTCGCAGCTCCAGACCGGGGAACAAAGAGCACGAAGTCTAGCGGGTGGGACGCAGAACCTCAAGGCACGCTGCCGGTTAGCAGTTGACACCGGGGCCGCGGATCGCTACTCTCACCACACTCCCCCTCGTGCCCTGAACGACGGCTTTCCCCTCCAATCTCAGACCTGCAACTCCGGGATCCGGATGGCACTTAGCGAGATCGAGAAACTCGAGCGCCGGTACGCCGAGAATCCGCACGGCCTGACCTTCGCCCCGCTCGCCGAAGTGCACCGCAAGAACGGTGACGTGCAGCGAGCCTTCGAGCTGCTCAAGCCCGGTCTGCAGCACCATCCCGACTATATCCCCGCCAGCATCGTGCTGGGACGGTGCCATCTCGACCTGGGCGACCTGCCGTCGGCCGAGACGGCGTTCACCCATGTCCTCGACCTCGACGGGGAGAACGTCATCGCGCTCAAGGCGCTGGCGGACATCAACGAGCGGCTGCACCGGTTCGACGACGCCGAGCGCTGGCTCAACACCCTGCTGTCGCTGGACCGGAGCAACGACGAAGCGCGGGATCAGCTCGCCCGGCTCGAGGTGGCGCGCCGGTCGACCGCCGCCGGAGCCGCGGCGCCGGGGGAGCCCGGGGCT
>DATCWW010000254.1:0-2945 GCA_036566145.1 Gemmatimonadales bacterium | reverse complement strand
ACGGCGGTCGATCACGAGTCCGCGGACGTCCTCTCGCTGACGCTGGAGAGCCCGGATGGCCGCGCCCTCCCGGCCGCACTGCCGGGCCAGTACGTCGCCGTGCGGCTGCGTCCCTCGGCGGACAGCCCACCCCTGTTCCGCAGCTACTCGCTCTCGGGGCCGGTCTCGACGCAGCGCTACCGCATCAGCGTGAAAGTCGAGCCGCACGGGGTGGCCGGCACCTGGCTGCACGATCACATCGTGGTGGGCGACCGGCTCGACGTCAGCTCGCCGCGCGGCAGTTTCGTGCTCGGCGACGGCATGAGGCCGGTGGTGCTGCTCAGCGCGGGGATCGGCGCGACGCCGGTGATGGCGATGCTGTACGCGCTGGCGGCCGCGCGCACGGCTCGGCCGGTCGTCTGGCTCTACGGGGCTCGCGATGGGCAGCATCACCCGTTCGCCGACGAGGTGCGCCGCCTGCTGGGCGGCCTCACGCACGGCCGCCGATGGGTGTGCTACAGCGCGCCGGGGCCAGCCGACACGATGCCCGGCGACTACGACGTGAGCGGGCACCTTTCGCATGCGGTCCTCGAACGGGTAGGCCTTCCGCGCGACGCTGAGGTCTATCTGTGCGGGCCGGCGCGGTTCATGGCGGAGATGAAGGACGTGCTGGCGCGGCTGGGCGTCGCGCCCGAGCGGATTCGCGCCGAGCTGTTCAACGGGAACGAGTCGTTGACACCCGGGGTGGTGGGTGCCACGACACGCCCGTCCCATGTACCGGAGCACGACGCCGACACCGGCCCGCTGGTCTCGTTCGCGCGGAGCGGCATCGCGGCGCACTGGAACCCGTCGGCCTACGGGAGCGTGCTGGAGCTGGCCGAGGCGTGTGACGTCCCGGTCCGGTGGTCGTGCCGGACCGGGGTGTGCCACAACTGCGAGAGCGGGCTGGTGTCGGGCGAGGTCGTCTACGCGCCGGAGCCGCTGGACCGGCCGGCCGCGGGCAACCTGCTCGTCTGCTGCGCGCGGCCGGTCGGGGACGTCGTCGTGGACCTCTGATCGTGGGCGCACCGCCGCGGTGAGGCAGCGCACAGCCGGCCCGACTACCCGGGCCTAGCCTGCCCCTCGAGCTCGGCGGTCAAACCGAGACTATTGCCATGGCAGGAGGATAGACATGTTCGAGCACGCGAATGCGACCACCATGGTCGCGGTGAAGGACCTAGGCCGGGCGCGCAAGTTCTACGAGGGTGTGCTGGGCCTGACCCCGGTCGGCCCGAAGGATCCGGAGGTCCAGGTGTACCAGACCGGCGACTCCCGTCTGGCCGTCTACGTGTCCCGGTACGCCGGAACCAACCAGGCCACCACGCTCACCTGGGACGTCGAGAGCGTGGAGGATGTCGTACGCGATCTGAAGACGCGAGGCGTCGAATTCGAGCACTACGACATGCCGGAGACCAAACGGCAGGGTGACGTCCACGTCAGCGGATCGATGAAGAACGCCTGGTTCAAGGATCCGGACGGGAACATCCTGGGGATCATGAGCGGGGTGGACGTGGGCCGGGGGAGTCGGTCGGAGCCGGCCGCCGGCGCCGGATCGACCCGGTAACGTTTCCCGCGGCCGCCGCCGAGCGATCACGACGTTCGGCGGCGGTTCGCTGGAAGTGGGCCTCCGCCAGGAGCGGCGGCAGGGCGCTGCGGCTCATTGCGCCGGCAGGGACACCGGGGCTCCCTTCATCTTCACGAACAGCACCAGAAACTTGGCCGGCCTGGTCGTGCTGGCGTTGCGGCTGACCACGTGAATGTCCTCCGGCCCTTCGTAGAACGTCTGTCCGGGCGTCAGCGTCACCGGCGCCCCGCCCTTCACCTGCATCATCACCGACCCCTCCAGCACGTATACGAAGGTATGGGCATTGTGCCGGTGCACGGCGCTCGACTGGCCGGGCGCGTACTGCACCGTGACCATCAGGGCCTCCCGGCCGGGAATGTCGGGCAGCTCCTTCGTCATCAGCGGGGTGACCTTGGCTTCCTGCGCCAGCAGCCTGCCGCCGAAGGGGCACAGCAGGACGGTCGCCAGCGCGGCGCGAGCGATGTTCATCATGGGTTCCCTTTCGAAGCAATCGGCCCGAGGTGACTTCCGCTGGAAAATATGCCGGCGCCTCGAATGTGAGCCACGTCACACTGTCCGCACCTGTCGGACGCATTCCCGGGTCAATCGTCGAGGGATAATTTGTACGACGTCCCAGACCCGGGCTCGGCCATGACTCCGACACTCCACCACCGGCAGCATCACGCGCCGGCCGTGCCATGTCGAGATCCGCACCTTCCGAAGTGAAGCCCGCCGCCGGGTGGCTCGCCGGCGGCGGCGAGATGGGCGCCCTCATCCGCGCCTTCGACTGGTCCAGGACCCCGATCGGCCCGATCGAGACCTGGTCGCCGGCGCTGCGCATGATGGTCGGCTTCATGCTTGCCAACCGGTTCCCCCTGCTGCTCTGGTGGGGACCCGAGTTCATCTCCATCTACAACGACCCCTACCGGCCGGTGCTCGGCGCCAAGCATCCCTGGGGCCTCGGCAGGCCGGTGCGCGAGTGCTGGAGCGAGATCTGGCCCATCCTCCAGCCGCTGATCGAGACCCCGTTCAACGGCGGGCCCGCGACCTGGATGGAGGACATCGAGCTCGAGATCAACCGCCACGGCTTCGTCGAGGAGACCCACTTCACCATCGCCTACAGCCCGGTGCCCGACGAGACCGCCCCGCGCGGCATCGGCGGGGTCCTCGCCACCGTGCACGAGATCAGCGACAAGGTGGTGAGCGAGCGGCGAGTGGCCGCGCTGCACGACCTCGGGGCCCGCGTGAGCGAGGCCCGGACGGAGGACGAGGCGTGCGTCCGGGCCGCCGCCACGCTCGAGCGCCACGCCAAGGATCTGCCGTTCGCGCTGATCTACCTGCTCGAGCCCGGGGGCGAGCGGGC
>DATCWW010000238.1:0-7619 GCA_036566145.1 Gemmatimonadales bacterium | reverse complement strand
GCAGCACCCCACGCAGGACGACCATCCACCAGAAACGGGAGTACCTGAGCATCGGACCACCTCCGTGGCGCGAGATTAGTGCTTCCCCGGCTCCCACTTCACGATCTTGAGGTCGAGCACCGAGATCGAATAGAACACCGGTACCAGCAGAAGCGTAATCACCGTCGCGATTGCGAGCCCGCCGATCTGGGCGTAGCAGAGCGGCTCCCAAAGCGGTCCGCCGTGCAGTGCCAGCGGCACCAGCGCGAACACCGTGGCGCCCATGGTGATGAGCACCGGCCTGAGCCGGAGGATCCCGCCGGCCTGAAGGGGTTGCTGTCCGCCGAGGAGGATTTCGAGGTCGTGGGCGAAGCGGCCAACGGTCGGGAGGCGGTAGCCGTCGTGCGCGACGCCGGGCCCGACGGCGACATCCTCCGCGCGGTCGAGGCGGGGCCACCGGCTACCTGCTCAAGGACACGCCCAGAGAGGAGCTGTTCCGGGCCATCCGGGTCACCGCGCGGGGGGACTCGGTGCTCTCGCCGTCGGTCGCGAGCAAGCTGGTGAGCCGGAGCCGCGGCCCGGTCGAGCGCTCGCTCAGCGCCCGCGAAAAATCGAGGTCCTCACCCTGGTGGCGCGCGGGGTGAGCAACAAGATCATCGCCAAGGATCTCCGGATCAGCGAGGCGACGGTGAAGACTCATCTTCTCCACATCTTCGCCAAGCTCGGCGTGGACGACCGGACCGTGGCGGTCACCGCGGCGATGGAGCGGAGGGATCAGGCTATCGAAGTAGCGGACGCCAGCGGCCGGATACGGTCGAGCGCGAGCTGGGCCGGGGCGGGATGGCCTCGGTCTGGCTCGCGCTCGATCTCCGGCACCCCGGCTGTGCGCCGGCCGAGGAGCTCTACTGCCGCACTAGCAGTTGCAGGCGCTGGTTCCGCAGCAGCACCCGGTGTCACAGCATCCAAGCGTGCAGCCGCAGTTCGTTTCCTTCTTCATGGCAACCTCCCTGGCGGAGATCTCCCCGCCACTTGCAGGATACAGCCCGGGCGCCCCCGGCGCGAGCGGGTGACCAGGAGTGAGTCCACCCTCAGGGCCCCGCCACCTGGAACGCGCAGCGCGGCCTGCCCTCGCGGTCACAGCACTCCGTCACCGGCCGACCGGTTATCTCCTCCACCAATGCCTGCGCCAGTGCGCAGACCTCGGGCCGCCCGGCGGTGACGGCCGACAGCGGGCACCCGTAACCCTGCAGCCGCCAGCCTCCCTCGGCGGCCGCCACCTCGAGGTCGCCGCCCAGACTCCGGAGTGCCGCGGCGGCGGCCTTCGTCCTCGCCTCGGTCCCGTCCCCCGCCGGGACAGCCGCTCCGATCCTGCGGCCGACTGCGCGCAGCAGCTCGACCGCCCGCCCCTCCCCCTCCGACCGCGTGATCTCCTCGACCAGGCCGCCGAGGACCAGGGCGTACGCCTTGGGAAACAGCTCCTCGCCTTCGCGGGTCAGGTCGTAGATCCGGGCCGGCTTCCCACCGGTGTCGCGCCGGATTCCGACGTGCTCCACCACCCCCTCGCGCTCGAGGGCGGCGACGTGGGTGCGGACCGCGTTATCGGTAAGCCGAAGGGAGTCGGCGAGGGAGGTGATCGTCTGGCGGGAGCGGCGGAGGAGGCGCAGCATCTCCACCTGGGTTTCCCCCATCAAACGCTGCAGCCAGCTGGACATCGGGCCCCGCGGGGTGAAAGGGATGTCTCCAACCTATTGCGAGCCGGTGACATAGTCAAGTAATCACATAAAACTATTGACAAACTAGGTAAGCCTTTCCATGTTGGGAGCCACCTTGAACTTGTGGATCGGCTCCATGGCACCTCCGCGGCCGAATGGCCCCCACTTCACCCGCTCCTCCCTGCTCTCCCTTTGCTGCGGCCTCGGCCTTCTGGCCGGATGCAGCGACGACGACTCGGGGCCCACCCAGCCGGTCCCGGGCAGCGGTGATATCGCTCAGGGCAAGGAGACTTTCCGCTTCGACACCTTCGGCGACGAGACCTTCTGGACCGACACCCTCAGGATGCACGAGGTCATCCAGGCCGCCGTCAGCCCGCAGACCGCGCTCGCGGTCGGCCTCAAGGTGGACGCCGACGCCGTGCCGCCGGGCGTCCTGGAGACCGCGGACCTCACCGACCCGGCGACCACCGTCGCGCTGCTCAAGCTGGGCGCGGTGGTCGGGCTCAAGGGGACGGTGCAGACGATCAACGGCAAGGACACGCTGACCTCGGTCGGCATTACCTGCGCGCTCTGTCACTCGGCGGTGAGCAACAGCGTCGCCGCGGGAATCGGCTCGCGGCTCGACGGCTGGCCCAACCTGGACCTCGATCCGGGGGCGATCATCGCCCTGTCGCCCAGCCTGACGGCGGAGCAGAAGGCGGTGTACCAGTCGTGGGGACCGGGGAAGTACGACGCCCGCTACAACTTCGACGGCCGGAACGATCCGGCGCTGATTCCCCCGGCGTACGGACTCTCCGGGGTCCATAGCGTGACCTACACGGGCGACGGCGATCGCATCGCCTACTGGAACCGCTACGTCGCGGTCACCCAGATGCACGGCCACGGCTCGTTCACCGAGCCGCGGCTCGGCATCTCGGTGAGCAATCCGCCGGACATGGTGGAGAGCAAGCTGGCCGACCTCGAGGCGTATCAGCTGAGCCTCGCGAGCCCGGCCCCGCCTGCCGGCAGCTTCGATGCGGCGGCGGCCACGCGGGGCCAGGCGGTGTTCGCCGGCGCGGGGCAGTGCGCCGGGTGCCATGTGGGGTCGACCTTCACCGACGCCAACACAACGCTCCACCAGCCGTCGGAGATTCCCACGGACCCGACCCACGCGGAACGCAGCGCGACCAAGATGTATCGGACGACGCCGCTGCGCGCGCTGTGGCAGCACGCACCGTACTTCCACGACGGGAGCGCGGCGACGCTCGAGGACGTGGTGCAGCGCTACGACGATGCCTTCGGCCTCGGCCTGAGCCCGGCCGAGAAGGCGGATCTCATCGAGTACCTGAAGTCGCTTTAGCCGCCAGGAACCGAGTCGGCGCGCTCCGGCCGTCCGTGACACCCGATGTCGCCGTGGTCGAGGGTCTTACCGCTCGTAGCGATGAAGCGGTAGCGCGCCATGCGAGCCTCCAGCTCCAGTACCAGCACGCCGTAGCTCCCCTCGACCTGTTTTGCGCTGACACCCGGGGTTCCTCCACCTGGAAACCGCGCCAAGGTCCCACCGCCTGTCCCGACGATGAACTCGACGAGGCCATGGGCATCATCCACGGTGTTGTCGGGACGGAGCGGCTTGAACCGCTCGTACAGGTGGTCGTGGCCGTTGATCACGATCTCGGCGCCCGTGGAGTACAGCAGCCGCCAGAGCGTATCCACGGGGGGATTGTTCCCGTGTGGACCTGAGCTCCAGCGGGGGTGGTGCCAGTAGGCGAGACTGCATCCGCCCGAGGACTCCTTCAGCGACCGGCCGAGCCAGGCCAACTGCGCGGCCGCGATCGGTTCGCGGAATGCTCGCGTGCTGCCCACCCCGGGTTGAAGCACGTCGCTGTTGAGCGAAAAAATGTCCCAGCCGGCGAGCTCGTACTCGTAATAGGCTCGGTCGGGTTCACCGGCCGCTTTCCCGAAGTACTCGAAGTACCCCGGGTCGTCCCGTTGCTCGAAGTCATGATTACCCGGCGAGGGGCGGGTAATGTCCTTCAGCGGACCGCCCCAGGCAGGGTCGTAGCATCTACTGTAATCGACCCGGCGTCCAAGGGGATAAGCGTTGTCTCCGGCGGTGAAGATGACTACGGGAACATGCCGCCGCCGATAGACCTCCACGATGTCCTTGAGCAGCCGGCCGGTCGAATCGTCCGCGGTGGAGTGGCACCGGGCGATGTCCCCAGCGCCGACGAGGACGCCGAGCACGGGGACGGCGGAGTCGGCGAGTTGCAGTGAATCGGTACGGGCCAGGCCTCCGGGAGATGATGGCGCCGGCCGTCGGACCTCGCAGGCAGACACGCCGAGGGCGACCGCAAGCGAGAGAGAGACGGCCAGCGACGACGCAATGCGGCAGGGTGAACCCAGGAGGTCGTTCCGGAGCGAGGACGTCATACCATATCACGGCGATCTTCGCCGGGCCAGGCAGGAGTGCTTCGGCCGACACCGAGCCGCAACGATCAGCCCGCGACAGACGTTCCTAGATGGGGCCGCGAAGACTCCCGAAGGAGGACAACCATGCAGCGCGTTCCACATCGCGTAACGGTCTATGGCCTGGCCGCGCTCCTGGGTCTGGGGACCACGCGAGCCGCGGCGGCGCAGGCGGCGGGCAACGGCCTGCTCTCGGACGCGAGCGCGGTCACCGCAGTCGAGACGGTGCATCGCACGGGGCACCGGAGCAAGGCGCCGAACCTGTCCGCGGAAGCAGTCTGGGTCCCGGGATTCTGGGACTTCCGCGAGAGTCCCCAGCGGGCGCCCCGCGCCGGCTGGGTGTGGGTACCCGGGACCTGGTTGGAGCCGCCGGTGCCCGGCGCCCGGTGGGATCCGGGACATTGGGACTGGGACCGGGGCTGGTACACGTGGATTCCGTCGCACTGGGTCGTACCGGAGCATCGCGGATTTCCGACGCCGTCGCCGGACGACGAAACGACGAGGTTCGAGATGTCGGCGCCGTAGGGCGAGTAGGTCCCTCGCTCCGCTCGGGATGACGGAGGCGGCGAGCGCCGCACGCCGGTCCATTCGGGGTGCTGGCGGTCTCGCGTCGGAGAGCGCACATTTTCGCTCTCCCCACAAGGCCCGTGACCGACGTGACGACGCGTCACCGGTACCAAGCCGTCTGCCTGGCTACCCTCGCCGCGCTCTGCGCGACGGGCGGGTGCAGTCATGCCGCCCCCACTCCAGCCGCCGAGCCGAGTCCGTACGCGGAGCCGGCCGCGCCGTCCGCTCCCGAGGCCACCCCCACGGACGCGGCCGCGACCACTCCGCTGCACGACCCCTATCACCAGCCCCCGCGCGACACCGTGGACGTTGCGCTCTACAAGGCGTGGCAGCAGTACAGCCTCCAATGCGCGCGCTGCCACGGTGAGGATGCGCAGGGATCGTCGTTCGGCCCCAGCCTGCTCGAGGCACTCGGGCCTGAGGGCGCGGTGCCGACGTGGGAGGAGTTCCTCAAGGTCCTCGCCGGGGAGCGCTCCGACAAAGGGATGCCGTCGGCGGAGAAGATGGGGATCGACTCGGTCTACTTCACCGGCCTGTACGACTACCTGAAGGGCCGGAGCGAGGGCCGGTTCCACGGCGGGCGCCCGGCGCGGCGGGAGTAGTCTTGGGCCGCAGATGAACGCAGAGAACGCAGAGAACGCAGCAAGATCCGTGTCCGGAAGGGTTATTAGCCACAGATGAACACGGATGAACGTGGTCTCTGATGTGGGTGCGGTGATCGCGGCGTCGTGAGCGCGCCCACAAACACTTCAGTGGTTATCTGTGTTCATCTGTGGCTAATACCGAGCCATCTGCGTTCATCTGCGGCCCAAAAACACCCTGGACCTACCCGCCCCGCCCCACCCGATCCACGATGTACCCCGTCATCGCGCTCGCGAGCTCGGCCTCCCCCATGAACACGCGTCCCAGCTCCTCCCGCTCGAAGAGCGCCTTCTCCTCCTCGCTGTGCACCCGGATCACGATCTCGATCCGCGGATTGAGCGTCCGCGCGATCTCCACCATCCGCGGCACCGACGCCGCGTCCGGCGTCGCGATCACCAGCATCCCCGCCCGAGCCACGTGCCCCTGCACCAGCACCTCGGCGCGCGAGGCGTCGCCCGAGACGGCGGAGATCCCCCGGGCCCGTAGGTCTTCCACCGCCTCGCGGCGCTGCTCCGCCACCACGAACGGGATCCCGCGCCCGGTCAGCGCGTCGGCGATCCGGCGGCCGACCCGGCCGTAGCCCACCAGCAGGACATGCCCGGTGAGGGTCCGGACGTCCACCGTCGCCGGAAGCTCGGCCAGGGGGTCGGGGCTCCGCTCCATCGCGCGGGCGACCGACGAGCGGGACCTCACCCACGAGACCACCGGGTCGATCGCCGCGAACATGATCGGGTTGAGGGTGATGGAGACCAGCGCCGCCGCCAGGATGAGGCTCCGCCCTTCCTTAGATAGGAGCCCCAGCTCGGCCCCGAGCCCGGCCAGGATGAAGGAGAACTCCCCGATCTGAGCCAGCCCCGCCCCGACGGTGAGCGCGGTGCTGAGCGGGTAGCGGAGGGCGAGCACCAGCGCGACGGCCGCGGCCGTCTTCCCCAGCATGATGACCCCCAGCGTGGCGACGAGCTTGAGCGGCTCCTGGATCACCACCGCCGGATCGAACAGCATCCCCACCGACACGAAGAACAGCACCGAGAAGGCGTCGCGGAGCGGTAGCGACTCCTCCGCAGCCCGGTGGCTCAGCGCCGATTCCCGGAGCATCATCCCCGCGAAGAACGCCCCCAGCGCGAACGACACGCTGAACAGCTCGGAGGCCCCGTAGGCCAGCCCGATCGCGGCGGAGACGATGGCGAGCGTGAAGAGCTCGCGCGACCCGGTGCGCGCCACCAGCCAGAGCACCTTGGGCAGCACTCGCCGGCCGACCACGAGCATCAGCGCCACGAACGCCGCGACCTTGGCCAGGGTGACGCCGATCGCCCGGCCCACGCTGTCGCCCTCGTGGCCCCCGGGCGGGGTGCCGCCCAGGAGACCGGCGATGGCCGGCAGCACGACCAGCACGAGGACGACGAACAGGTCCTCGACGATGAGCCAGCCGACCGCGATTCGGCCGTTCACCGTGTTGAGCGCGCGGCGGGACTCCAGCGCCCGGAGCAGCACCACCGTGCTCGCGACCGACAGGGCGATCCCGAACACCAGGCTCGCGCCCCAGCTCCAGCCCCAGAAATGCGCGGTGAGCGCCGCGAGCCCGGTCGCCACGGCGATCTGGACCACCGCGCCCGGAATCGCGATCCGCTGCACCGCCATCAGATCCGGAATGGAGAAGTGCAGCCCCACCCCGAACATCATCAGCATGACGCCGATCTCGGCCAGCTCCGAGGTGAGCGCCATGTCGGCGACGAAGCCCGGGGTCGCCGGGCCGATGACGATGCCGGCGAGGAGGTAGCCGACCAGCGGCGGCGCGCCGAGGCGGTGGGCGATGTAGCCCAGGATGAGGGCGAGGCCGAACCCGGCGGCGATGGTGCTGATGAGAGTGAATTCGTGCATTCAGCAGAGAAGCACCGGAGGGGCTGGGGCGCCAGGGCGAGGCAGAGGCAAGTCTGTGGCCAACAATGGCGTTCAGTACCCGCAGGCCATCAGGCAGGCGAATCCGAAGAAGCCGCCGGCGATCAACGCCGTCAGCCCGAACGTCTTGAGCGGAGAGAACCTTCGCACGGCGACGCGGTTCACGTCGGCGAGCGCGACGCGGACGGTGTCCTTCCGTCCCGCGCTTACCAGCCAGTCCCCTTCCACCGACGGGTGGTGGAGCGTGCGGCGGGAGCCGTCGACGTGGCGCACCTGGACCTTGGATGGCTGCTCCTGCTCGATCAGGTCACGCGGCGAGACCTGCTGGACCTCCCAGGCGGTGCACCCGACGGGCTGGACCAGGAGCGCGGCCGAGAG
>DATCWW010000233.1:0-3002 GCA_036566145.1 Gemmatimonadales bacterium | reverse complement strand
CGGCCGGCGCGGGCGGCTATGGCATGCTCCGGGGCGCGCCCGTGGTGTACGACAAGGGTGAGCGAATCACCGAGCTGCTCGAGGCGGAGGTTGCGCGGGGCGGAGCCGATCCCGCGGCCCGGCAGGCCTCCCAATGGAGGATCGTGCCGGAGGTTGCGGCCGTCGCCGTGCGGAACCTCTTCGGCGTGGCGCCGCCGCCCCTCGCCAGGTCCGCCAGCGATACGATCGCGTTCCGCGTGTTCGCGATCGGCGAGCTGGGCGATGAGCTGCCGGCGTACGCCGGCGCGCTCGCGCGGAGGATGGATAGCCTGAGCCTGGCGTGCGGCTGCCCCGCACTGCGGCTGGACGCGGGTGGATCGCTGCAGGGCGCCGAGGTGCTCGGCGGGCTCGGCGTCTCGGCCGGCGTGCCTTCTGTGGCGGACTTCGACCGGTCACCGGACACGCTCCGGGCGCAGGCCGAGGCGAGCCGGATGCCCTGGGTCGCCGCCAACGCGAGCGGCGGGACGGGTGGGTGGCTGACCCCTTTCCGCATGGTGGATACCGCAGGCCTTCGAGTCGCGCTGCTGGGCTACGTTACTCCGGACGTTCAGACGATGCAGCCTCCCGAACGCCTCGGCGGCCTCCGGTTCGGCGAAGGCGAGCTGGCGCTGCACGACGCGCTCGCCGGCGTGCGCCGGGCCGGGCCGGCACTGACCATACTGTTGGCGTACGCGGATGCGAACTGTGATTCCCTCGCCTGCGAAGGAGAGGTCGTGCGGCTGGCCGAGCAGCTCGGCCGGAGCGGCGTCGACCTCATCGTTGCGGGCCGAGGCGTGCAGGCGATGGACACCCGCATTGCCGGCATTCCCATCGTCGGGCCGGGCGGCCCCGGGGGGCTCGCCGTGGCCGACGTGGTGAGGACTCCCGCCGGTGGGCGCGAGGTCCGCGTGCGGGTCGAGCGGGTCGCCGCCGGGGCGCCCGTCGCCGGAACACCGCTCGCCACCGTGGTGAAGACAGCCGAGAGCCGCACCGACTCACTGGAGCGCCGGGTGGTCGCGCGACTCAAGTCCCCGCTCGAGCGGGGCGGCCCACAGGACGCGGTCGGCGCGATGGTGGCCGCCGCCCGGCGCAACGCGGCCCGGGCCGACCTGGGCCTGGTCCGCGACGTCTCGATCCACGGCGGGCTCGCGGCCGGACCGGTGACGCTGGCCGGACTCCGGACCGTCGAGCCGGCCGGCGAGCCACTGGTGCTGATACAGCTTGGCGGGAGCGAAATCCGCGAGCTGCTGGAGCGCACACTGGCGAATTCGGCCGGACCCTCCGTCCATCTGTCCGGTGCCGTGATCCGCTACGACCCGCGGAGTGCGCCGGGTCGGCGGATCCGGAACGTCACGCTGGCCGGCGGGCGGAAGCTCGAGGCCGATGCGTCGTACACCCTGGTGACGGACGCGGCCACCTCGTCGGGGGCCGGAGGCGTCCTGCCCGGCGGGCGCGCGGGCGTGCGCCTGGGACTCGCGGACGTGGAGGCCGTCGCCGCCTATCTTCGGCGACTTCCCCAGCCGGTCGAGCTGGGCCCGTCGGTGGCCTTCCAGTCCACCCGGTGACGGCGATGCGCATCTTCCTCAACGCTCTGCCGCTCGACCTCGCACCCGGCGCGACCGTGCGCGAGGCGATCGAGGCGCACGACGCGGCGATGGCCGACCAGGTCGCCGCCGGCCGTGCCCGGGTCACCGACGCCCGGGGCATCGACCTCCCGCTGGACGCACCGCTCGCCGCCGGCTCCATCCTCCGGGTGCTGGTGTCCGCCCGGCGGGCAAGCGCCGAGGATGCCGATGCTGACGCGTGAGACGATCGCGCGGCTGCCCAAGGCCGAGCTGCATACCCATCTCGACGCGGCGCTCCGGCCGGAGACGATGATCGAGCTGGCGCGCGCGATCGGCTTCGACCTCCCGGTGTGGGAGCCGGCGGCACTCCGCCGGTTCATGCAGGTCACCGACGCCGCCGACCTGGAGGACTACCTGCGGCGCTTCGAGTACACCATCCCGCTGCTGCAGAGCGCCGAGGCGATCGAGCGGGTGTCGTACGAGATGGTGGAGGATGCGGCGCGCGACCATCTGCGCTATCTCGAGGTCCGCTACTGCCCCTGGCTCAGCCGCCGGCGGGGGCTCAGCATGGAGCGCGCGCTCGAGGCGGAGCTGGCCGGGCTGGCGCGGGGGGAACGGGACTTCGGGGTGGTGACCCGGGTGATCAACTGCTCCCTCCGCCATTACGATCCGGCGATCTCGGTGGACATCGCGCGGCTCTCGGTCGCGTACCGCGACCGCGGAGTGGTGGCGTTCGACCTGGCCGGCGGGGAGGCCGGGCGCCCCTGCGGCGCCCATCGCGCGGCGTTCGACCTGGCGCTCGAGGGGCGGCTCGGCATCACGGTCCACGCCGGGGAGGCGGCCGGACCGGAGTCGATCGCCGGGGCGATCCTGCACTGCCACGCCCAGCGGATCGGTCACGGGACCCGGCTGTATCAGGATCCCGGCCTGCGGGACTACCTGCGGGATCGCCGGATCCCGCTGGAGATCAACATCAGCAGCAACGTGCACACCCACGCGGTGGCGCGGGCCGAAGACCACCCGGTGCGGGAGTATTACGACGCCGGGGTGGCGGTGACCCTCTGCACCGACGGCTGGCTGATGTCCGGCGTATCGCTCACCGACGAGTACTGGCTGGCCCACACCGCGCTCGGCTTCACCCGCCAGGAGATCGACCGGATGATCCTCACCGCCTTCGAGCACGCGTTCCTGCCCTGGCCCGAGCGTCAGGCGCTCCTCCTGCGCACCCGGGCGGAGCTGGAGGGGCTTCGGTGAGCGCGCGCCGCGCGCTGCTCACCGTCCTTCTCTTCGGGTGCGCGATCGCGGGGTCGTGGCTCTTGCCCGGGTGGTTCGGGCGGGGGGTTGGCGCGCTGGGGGCGCAGCCGCCCGCCTCGCCCGACACGATCGCGCCGCCGACGCAGGGGCTGCCGCCCGACTCGA
>DATCWW010000227.1:0-2938 GCA_036566145.1 Gemmatimonadales bacterium | reverse complement strand
GGCGCCTAGCCTGCAGGCGCATCGGCCGGAAGTGTCGGCGGCGCTGGACCAGGCGCTGCGCCGAGCGCTGGCCCGCGAGGCGGTGGCGCGCTTCGACTCGGTGGCGGACTTCCTGGTCGCCGCCAGCGTGCGAGCCCCGGACACGACGGCGGAGCGCGCCGTGGCGGCGCCGGAGCCGACTCTGCCACGCTCGATCGCGGTCCTGCCCTTCACCAATCTGAGCCCCGATCCGGAGAACGAGTTCTTCGCCGACGGGATGACCGACGAGCTGATCAACGCGCTCGCCAAGGTCGAGGGACTGCACGTGGTCTCCCGCACCACGGCCTTTGCCTTCAAGGGCACCACGACCGACGTCCGCACCATCGGCAGTCGGCTCTCCGTCGGCGCGGTGCTGGAAGGGTCCGTGCGCCGGGCCGGTCGGCGGCTCCGGCTCACCGCCCAGCTGGTGAACGTGAGCACGGGATTCCAGCTCTGGTCCGAGACCTTCGACCGGGAGCTCGAGGACGTCTTCGACATTCAGGACGAGGTGTCCCGGGCCATCGTCGCGACCCTGCAGGTCCGGCTGCTCGGATCGAGCCAGTCCACGCTGGTCCGGCCCGCCACGACCGACCTCGAGGCCTATACCCTGTACCTCAAGGGACGGCAGCTCTGGAACCGCCGCTCCGTGGCCGATCTGCTCCGCTCGGTGGACCTTCTGGAGCAGGCGCTGGCGCGGGACCCGACCTATGCCCTGGCTCACGCCGGGCTGGCCGACAGCCACGCCCTGCTCGGCTTCTACTGCATTCGGCGACCCGTCGAGGCGTTCGGCGCCGCCAAGCGTTCGGCGCTCCGGGCCCGCGAGATCCAGCCGGCCCTCGCGGAGGCTCGGCCCGCGCTGGCCTACGTGGCCATGTATCACGATTGGGATTGGGACGCGGCGGAGCGGGAATTCCGGGATGCGATCAGGCTCAATCCGGGCTACGCCACCGCCCACCAGTGGTACGGGAACTTTCAATCGATTCTCGGCCGGGTGGACGGCGCGCTGGACAGCTTCCAGCGCGGCGTGGCACTCGACCCTCTGGGAGCGATCCGCCACGCCGCCCTGGGGTGGGGCTACTACTTCGCTCGCCGGTACGAGTCCGCGCTCGACCAGTGCCGGCGGGCGGTCGAGATCGACCCGGAGCTGCCGGTCGCGCACCACTGGCTCGCCCTGGTGAGCGAGGAGCTGGGTGACTGGGACCAGGCCGAGGCGGCGATGCAACGCGCGGCGGCGCTCAGCGGCCGGGACGGCGGCAGCCTCGCGTCGCTCGCCACGATGGCGGCGCGGCGAGGCCGGGAACCGGAGGCGCGCGCGCTGCTTGCGGAGCTGGAGCAGCTCCGCCGGACGGCGTACGTCTCCGCCTACGATTTCGCGACGACCCATGCCGCGCTGGGCGAGATCGCCACCGCGCTCGAGTGGATGGAGCGCGCCTACGACGAGCGCACTCATCGCATGGCCTTTCTCCGGGTGGATCCCCGGATCGACCGGCTGCGCGACCAGCCCCGCTTCGCCGCGCTGCTGGACCGCATGGCCTTCCCGTGATCGAGGGAGCACGCGCGTCCGAGTGGGGAAGGCGGACCGGGGTGACGGTCGCGCTCCTGCTGCTGGCCTTCGGCCTCCGACTGGGCAACCGCGCGCTGTTCTACGACCTCTTCCCCGACAAGGTCCGGCAGATCGTCGCCGCCGGGAACCTCCTCCGCGGCCGGGGCATCTCGGATTGCTGGGCCGAACCCGCCGACCTGGCGCGCGTGACCTGCCAGCCGCAGACCGACTGGCCCGCCGGGTATCCGATGCTGTCGGCGGCGATCACGAAGCTCAGCGGCGATTTCATCGTGACCGATGCCATCATCGACGCGATCGCGCTGGCGCTGGTGCTGCTCGCGGCGGGGAGCCTGATCCGGCGATTTCACGCGGCCGAGCGGTCCGACACCGCCTACCGCTGGTTCCTGGCCTTCTCCGCGATCAGCTTCGCGCCCTACGTCTACCTGACGACGACCGACCTCTTCTCGCTGGGGTTGTACCTCACCGCCGCGGTCGTCGCGCTGCGCATCGCGGAGCGTCCGCCGGCCCTCGCCGCCAGTGCCGGCGCCGGGGCGCTGCTCTGGCTGGCCGCCGTGACCCGTTACAACTACGTCCCCCTGCTCGCCTGCGTCCCGATCACCTTCGGCCTGGTCGGCATACTCCGCCGGGACGGCCGCCTGTTCCGGTCCGCGGCCGCCTGCGTCGCCGTCGCTCTCATCCTGAGCCTGGCACTCAGGCTCTCGCTGCCCCGGAACGGGGCCCTGCTGCCTCACTCCGCCGGCGGGGGTGGGTGGTACCCGGGCAACCTGCGCTCGCTGGACCCGTTCGCGTTGAAGGCTTTCTTCTATCTCGATCCCGTGCTGAGCCGCGTGAAGCGGATCATCCCCGGGCTCGACTCCGTGGTGCTGCTCGCCGCACAGCCCCTCGCGCTGCTCCTCGTGGCCGGCTCGGCGACATGGGCCTTCACCCGCCTCAGGAGTCAGGGCGGAAGCGACCAGGAGCCGCTGGGGATCTTCATGATGGTGACCCTTGCGGTAACCGTGGCGACGCTGGCGTGGCTCTCCCTTCGCACCGCGCCGGAGAACCTGCCCTACAACCCTCGGTGGACGTACCTGTGGGAGACCCGATACTACACGCCCTTCCTGCTCCTGCTCGTGCCGCTCGCCTTTGCCCTGGCCAGCACCCCGACGGCCGGCGGCTCGGCGGCGCTGGTCCGCGGCGCGCGGGTGACGGTCGGCTCGGCGGTGGTCTATGCCGTGGCGTTCGACCTCTGGATCATGTGGACGCTGGTCGGCCGACATGACCTGTCGCGCACGTCGTTTGCGCAGCCGACCACGGCCATTCGGGTGGCGCACCAGGTGCGGCACCTGGCGGCGTCGGAGGACCGGCCCGTGGTAG
>DATCWW010000226.1:0-11563 GCA_036566145.1 Gemmatimonadales bacterium | reverse complement strand
CTAGGAAGCCTGGACCGGAATCTCCCGCGGGCGGGCCCGCTCGGCCTTCGGCACGGTGATCGTGAGGATCCCGTTCTGGAAGGTAGCCGACACCTTCTCCGCGTCGACGGTGGTCGGCAGCGCGAAGCTCCGCTCGAACATGCCATAGCTCCGCTCGTAGCGGTGCACCCGCTCGGTACGCTCCTCCGCCTGCTGCTTCTTCTCGCCGCGGATGGAGAGCAGGTTGTTCTCCAGCGACAGCTTCACGTCGTCCGCAGTGACGCCGGGCAGCTCCAAAAGGATCTTCACCGAGTCCTTGTCCTCCAGCACGTCACAGGCGGGATACCAGGACGAGGTGATGGCACCCCCTTCATCCTGGCTGAAGGGCCAGGTGTTGAAGGCCTCGTCCAGGGCGTTGCTCAGGCGGCGCAGGCTCTGGAATGGGAGCGGGCGCCGGGTGGTCGTGACAAACATGATTCGCTCCACTCGACAGGGTCTGTTGGAAGCCGGCCCGAGGTGGCCGGCTCGCAGCGGCCTGAAAGCAGGCGGCATGCCGCCCTCGAGCACTCGCTTTCAGCCAAAATGACCGACCGCCTATGCCGCGTGGCAGACGCCAAGCCGCTACGCCTCCGGGGCTTGCGCCTTGGGCCGCTGGGTGAGCCGTCGCTCCGGCACCAGCCGGGCCACCAGACTGTAGGGGAGCTCCACGACCTCCCGAACGCCGGGCACTGTGGAGATGGCCCTGATCGGCGTTCTCACCCGGGCACGCATCTCGTCCAGCATCGCGGCGACCAGCGCGCGCCCCAGCCCTCGCTCACCGGCGGGGAGCGCGAGCAGCCGGTGCACGGCGTACAGGCCGATCACGACGCTCGCGGCCCACAGGAAGTCGAGCCCATGGAAGTCCAGCGGCCGGACGGCGAGCGCCAGCTCACGGCCCCAGGTCGAGCTCCACTGGATGGTGACGGTGAAGCGCTGAGTGTTGAGCCAGTCGGCGGAGAAACCGGCGAGGATCGGGGCGATCGCGGCGGCCATCCCCGAGACCAGCGCGTTGGTGGCGAGGTAGGCCGCCGCCTCGCCCCGCGGCGCCACCTGCAGGGCCAGGGTGCCGGTGCCGAGGTTCACGCCGGCCGCCGTAAGCCCGGCGACCAGGTGAACGACCACCAGCAGCGTGACGACCAGTATCTCGGAGGCGAGCAGGTCCACGAAGGGCCAGGTCGCGAGGGTGAGCAGGTACCCGGCGCCGGAGACTCGCAGCACCGTGCGGAGGTCGAACCTCTCGGCCATGGCGCCCCACCATCGGAATGCCAATGCCGTGGTGGCCTGGGAGAGCACCGTGAGCCCGACCACCCACGCCATCGGCAGCCCGAACCGGCGCAGCAGGTACACGCTGAAGAACGGCGCGGTCAGGTTCGCCGCGAACGTCCAGCAGGCGAGGAAGATCATGACCGGGCGGAAGCCGCGGTCGGCGAGCGGTGGCCGGAAGATGTCTCGCCACGGCCGCCGGACCGAGGGCGGCATCGCGGGCTCGGGAATGCGGGCCAGGAAGAGAAGTCCGACGAGGCCTGCCAGCACGCCCACGCCGAAGACCAGCATGTACGCGGGGAGCGGCGACGCCCCCTGACGGGGGAGCGCGTCCACCGTGTACCCCGCGGCCAGCACCAGCACCGCGCTCACCGCCGTGGCCGCCGCCATGCGCCGGGCGAAGGCGCGCGCCAGCGCGTGCTCGGGAAGAAAGTCCCGCATCCAGGGCGTCCAGGCGGCGCCGGCGACGGTGCCGAAGGCGGCGGCGAGAGTGAGGCAGACGAACAGCGCCGGGATGCGGCGGCTCGGGGGAAGGATCCAGGGCACGGCCAGCGCGGCGGCCCAACTCGCCCGGCTGGCGAGCGCCGCCCACCAGGTGATCACCTTCCGGGCGCGCCACCGCTCGATCAGGGCGACGGTCGGGAGCTGGAGTATCTGGGTCAGCGGCCCCAGGGCGGCGAGGAGGCCGATCCCGCCGTTCGAGACGCCCAGGAGCAGCGCGTACCCCACGAGCAGCGGCCCGCTCTGCAGCGATTCACGGACCTGGCTGCAGACGCCATCGGCGAGGAACGCCGTCAGTCCGCGCCGGCGGGCGTCCTCATCCAGCGTCTCTACCGGTCGCCAGAACGCCATGCGCCTCCGCCCGCTTGCCTCCGGTCACCACCGCGCCGAAACTTCCTGCCATGTCCAACCCCTACCGGTATCGCATGGCGATCGCGCTGCTCGCGCTCGTCGCGGCCCTCGTGGCGCTCTATCTCCACCTCTGGAAGGCAGGATACACCGGCACGCTCTCCTGCACGAGCGGTCGCGGGTGTGAGACGGCGATGCTGAGTCCCTGGGGCTGGTTTCTCGGGGTGGATGTGGCCCTCATCGGGACGATAGGCTACATCCTGATTCTCGCCAGCGCGCTCTGGGGGATGAGCCCGGGCCGCGAACTGAGCCGGGCGCCGACGCTGCTTCTGCTCGGCCTCATCATCCCGGCCGTCCTGTTCACGGTCCGCCTCAAGTACGCCGAGTGGGTGGTGATGGGGACGTTCTGCCCCTGGTGCTTCGAGAGCGCCGTGACGATCGTCCTCTGTCTCGTGCTGGCGCTGCTCGACGATCGGCGGGTGCGCCGCGAGGCCTGACCCCGCCGCCGCTCAGGGCCGGGCGTCGCTAGCGTCGGAACAGGCGGCTCAATACCCCCGTTGACACTGCGGCGTCCAGCGCGAGGGCCATCTCGCTCATCGAGCCGAAGCGCTCCGCCGGAGCGATGGCGAGCGCCTTGAGCAGCACGGCCTCCAGCTTGGCCGGGAGCTCGGGCCGCACGTCGCGCAGCTTGGCCGGCGCGCCTCTCAGCCGCGCGATCATCGTCTCCTGCGCCGACTTGCCCGGGAAGGGGAGCTGCCCGGTGAAGAGCTCGAAGGCCAGCACGCCCAGCGCGTAGACGTCGCTGCGGCCGTCGAGCGGCTTGCCCCGGATCTGCTCCGGGCTCATGAACTCCGGGGTGCCGAGCACGATACCCGTCGCCGTCAGCTTGGCGACTTCCGCCCCGGCGCGCCGCTCCTTGGCCAATCCGAAATCCATCACGACGGCCCGATACTCCTGGGGCGCCCCGGGCAAGGGCACCAGCATCACGTTCTCGGGCTTGAGATCGCGGTGGATGATCTGGAGCTCGTGGGCGTGCTGCAGCCCGTGGCAGATCTGCACCAGCAGGGGCACCCCCTCGTTGACCGGAAAGGGCCCGCGCCGGCTCTCGTGCTCGCTGAGCGGCTCCCCGTCGAGGAACGGCATGACCAGGTAGATGAGCCGGTCCCCCGTCTCCCCCAGCCGCAGGATGGGGCAGACATTGGGATGGTCGAGCCGCATCGCGATGGTCGCCTCCCGCCGGAGCCGCTCGACCGACGCGGGATCCCGCGACAGCCGGGGGAGCAGAATCTTGACCGCCACCTGGCGTCCCGTCTCGATCTCTTCGGCGCGGTAGACGTAGGACATCCCGCCCTCGCCCAGGCGCTTCCCCACCCGGTAGCGGCGATCGAGCGTCTGGCCGGCGAGCGTGGTGAGCGGGTCACTGCTCGGCGCGATGTGCTCGCTGGTGGCCGGGGGCTCGGTACGAGGATCGGGACCGTCGGAAAAGCGGGCCGGATGCGGCCGCGCCGGCGTAGCGGCCAGCTGACCGGCTTCCTCCACCAGGAGCCCGCCGTCCTTCACGCAGTAGCGCGCGGGGGGCTCGTAGGTGGATTGACAGCGGGGACAGCGGCGAATGGTCAATCGCGGAACCGGTTGCGCCCGTCGCTCTTGGCGCGGTAGAGATGGGTGTCGGCCAGGCGCAGCAGGGACTCGCCGTCGGTGACTCGCTCGTCAGGGTACGAGGCGATGCCGATGCTGATGGTGACCCGAACCGGCTGCCCCGGCTCGCCGAAGTCGTGGGTCGCGACCCGGCGCAGGATCCGCTCGGCGAAGTTGCGCGACTCGATGCTGGTGGTCTCGGGCAGGAGCACCACGAATTCCTCGCCGCCGTAGCGGGCCACGATGTCCACCGAGCGCTGCTCCCGCTTGAGCAGAGCGGCGAGCTGCTTGAGCACGCGGTCGCCCACGAGGTGGCCGTGGGTGTCGTTGATCTGCTTGAAGTTGTCGATGTCGAGCATCATGCCGGTGAGCATCGTGGCGTAGCGCGCGGCGCGGTCCATCTCCTGCTCCAGCTTCACCACCAGCGCCCGCCGGTTGAAGCAGCCGGTGAGCGGGTCGGTCTCGGCCAGGTGCTTGAGCTGCTCCTGGCCCTGCACCGCGTTCTCCAGGTCGTAGGCCTTCTCCAGCGCGGCCACCGCCGAGTCGATCACCTGCTCCGCGAACTGCACGTCCTGCTCGTTGAGCTGCGCGTCGCCGTCGGTGGTACGGAGAAAGAAGACGCCGGCCGGCTGCTGCCGGAGCGAGAAGCGGATGGCGATGGCCGACCGGGTGGGAACCGGCCGTCCCTCGGCGTGCCAGCCCGTGCGGACCTGCTGGAAGAGGGGATCGGTCTCGACGTCGCGCGCCAGCACGACCTCGCCCGTCGCCAGCGCATGCTGGATCTCCGGGTAGCGGCGGAGATCGACCGGGAGGTTCCGCAGGTTGGGGTTCTCGAACGCGGCCACCACGACGCCGCTGTCGTCGTCCGGCCCCGCGATGATGATGGAGCAGCGGGAGATGTTGAGCCCCTGAGCCACCCGCCGGACCAGGATCTGGTAGATCTCGTCCGGCTTGAGCGAGGTGGTGACCTCCTGCAGGATCTCCATCATCTCCGAGCGCGAGCGAGCCTCGGCCCGCGCCTGGTTGAGCTCCCGGCCCACCCTGAGGTGCGCCTTGACCCGGGCGAGCAGCTCCCGGACCCGGAACGGCTTGGGGATGAAGTCCGCGGCGCCCAGGCCGAGGGAGCGGACGGTCGCCTCCTCGGGCGGCATGGAGGAGATCATCAGCACCGGCAGGTCCTTGAAGCGGGGATCCGACTTGACCCGCTGCAGCAGCTGCAGCCCGTCCACCTTCGGCATCATGATGTCGAGGAGGAGCAGATCCACCGGCTCCGCGGTGAGCCGCTCGAGCAGATGCTCGCCGCCGGGGACGGTGAGGACGTCGTACCCGTTCTCCTTGAGGATCCAGGACAGGGTTCGGGAGAGCGCTTGGTCGTCGTCGGCCACGAGGATCTTGGGCAGCATCGTCATGCGGTCAGCCGGTGAAAGAGAGCGGGATCGACGTTGCCGCCACTGACCACCGCCACGGTGGGGCCGGAGGGGCGGGCCTTGCCCGCGAGCAGCGCGGCGGTGGTGACCGCGCCGGACGGCTCGGCGGTGACGCCCGCCTCGCGGTAGAGCCAGCGGACCGCCGCGGCGATCTCGTCTTCGCCGACCTGGATGGCCCGCCGGACGGTCCGGCGCAGGATGGGAAAGGTAAAGCGGCCGACGCTCCGTGTAAGCAGGCCGTCGGCCAGGCTCTCGGTGTGCTCGAGGGCGCGGGGCTCGCCGGCCGCGAGCGCGGCGGAGAGCTTGGCGGCGCCGGCCGGCTCAACCGCCACGACCTCCACCCGCGGGGCGAGCGCCTCCACCGCCACGCAGATGCCGGCGAGCAGCCCGCCGCCGCTCACCGGGACCAGGATCGTCTCGACGTCCGGGCGCTGCTCCAGGATCTCGAGCCCGACCGTCCCCTGTCCCGCCACGACGTCGGGGTGGTCGAACGGAGGGATCATGACCAGCCCTTCGCTGGCCGCGATCGCCTCCGCCCGCTCGAGCTGCTCGGGCGAGCGGACCCGGCCGGCGAAGACCACCTCGCCGCCGTGACGGCGCACGCCTTCGACCTTGATGCCGGGGGTGGACTCCGGCATCACGACCACGGCCCGGAGGCCGAACCGGCGGGCCGCGAAGGCCACTGCCTGGGCATGATTGCCGCTGGATTGGGTGACGACGCCCTGGACGCCGCCCCGCTCGGCGAGGCGGGCGATCGCGTTATAGGCGCCCCGGATCTTGAACACCCCGATGGGCTGGGCGCTCTCGCACTTGAGCGCGACGGGCACGCCCACGATGGCGGCGAGGGCGGGGACCTCGAGCAGCGGAGTGCGCACCGCCACGCCGGCCACCCGGTCGGCGGCCGCCCGCAGGTCGGCGAGCGTTACCTCCGCGCCCGGATCACTCCTCGGCGGCGGTCGGCGCAACCTCGTCACCGCCGGCACCCTCCTCCGCGCCGCCTTCGTCCTCCTTGACCACCCGGGCCACGCCCACCACCGCGTCGCCGGCCTCGAGGTTCATCACCTTGACCCCCTGGGTGTTCCGGCCGATGACCCGGATCCCGTCCACCGGCACCCGGATGATGATCCCGTGCCGGGTGATCATCATCAGCTCGTCGTCCGGCTGGACCTCCTTGAGCGCCACGATGGGGCCGGTCTTGTCGGTGATCTTGAAGGTGATAATCCCCTTCCCGCCCCGCTTCTGGACCCGATAGTCGCTCAGCTCCGAGCGCTTGCCGTAGCCGTGGTCGCTCACCACCAGCAGGGTGGCGTCGCGCCGGACGACCACCATGCCGATCACGGCGTCGCCCTTGTCCAGCTCGATCCCCTTCACCCCGGTGGTGGCCCGGCCCATCTCCCGGACGTCGCCCTGGTGGAATCGGATGCTCATCCCCTGCCGGGTGGCGAGCACGATGTCGCTGTTCGCGTCGCACACCTGCACGTCGATCAGCTCGTCGCCCTCCTCGACGTTGATGGCGCAGATCCCGTTGGTCCGCACGTTGCCGTAGGCCGAGAGCAGGGTCTTCTTCACCGTTCCCTGCCGGGTGGCGAAGATGAGACAGCGGTCGTCGGTGAATTCGCGCACCGGCACCAGGGCCGCGATCTGCTCGTCCTGCTTGATGGCGATGCAGTTGACCACCGGCTTGCCCCGCGCGGCCCGCCCGGCCTGCGGGATCTCGTGCACCTTGAGCCAGTAGAGCTGCCCCTGGTTGGTGAAGAAGAGCAGGTAGTCGTGGGTGCTGGCGATGAACAGGTGCTCCACCCAGTCGTCGGCCTTGAGGTCGGCGCCGTTGAGGCCCCGGCCCCCGCGGCGCTGCCGTTTGTAGGTGGTGATCGGGATCCGCTTGATGTAGCCGGAGTGGGAGATGGTGATGACCATGTCCTCTTCGGCGATGAGATCCTCGACCGTGAACTCGCCCTGGTCGCTCAGGATCTCGGTCCGCCGGTCGTCGCCGAACTGCTCGACCACCTCGGCCATCTCGCTCTTGAGGATCCCCATCCGCTTCGGCTTGGACGCCAGGATGCTCTTGAGCTCCTTGATCACGGCCCGGACCTCCTTGAGCTCGGCCTCCAGCTTCTCGATCTCGAGGCCGGTGAGCTTGGCCAGCCGCATGTTGAGGATGGCGTCGCTCTGCTTCTCGGAGAGCCCGAAGCGCTTGCGCAGCTTGGCGTCGGCCTCGGGGGTGTCCTCCGAGCCGCGGATGATCTTGATCACCTCGTCGATGTTGTCGACCGCGATCTTGAGCCCCTCGAGGATGTGCTCCCGGGCCTCGGCCGCGGCCAGCTCGAACTGGGTCCGGCGGACGACGATGTCGTGCCGGTGCTCGATGTAGCGCTCGAGCAGCTCCTTCAGGTTCATGACCTTCGGCACGCCCTTGTCCAGGGCGAGCATGATCACGCCGAAGGTGGACTGCATCGTGGTATGCTTGTAGAGCTGGTTCAGCACCACGTTGGGGATCGCGTCGCGCTTGAGGTCGACCACGACCCGCATGCCGTCCTTGTCCGACTCGTCGTTCACCCCGCTGATCCCGTCGATCTTCTTCTCGGCCGCCAGCTCGGCGATCGACTTGACCAGGTTCTCCTTGTTGACCTGGTAGGGAATCTCGGTGATCACGATCTGGGCCCGCCCCGACGACTCCTTCTCCTCGATCTGGGCCCGGGCCCGCATGACCACGCGGCCCCGCCCCGTCTCGTAGGCCTCCTTGATCCCCTCCCGGCCGTAGATGTACGCACCGGTCGGGAAGTCGGGCCCCTTCACCACCTTCCGGAGGTCGGCGATGGTGGCCTCGGGGTTGTCGATCAGGAGCTCGACCGCCTTGGCCACTTCCCGCAGGTTGTGCGGCGGGATGTTGGTGGCCATGCCCACCGCGATGCCGCTCGAGCCGTTGACCAGGAGGTTGGGAATCTTGGAGGGGAGGACGGTCGGCTCCTGCAGCCGGTCGTCGAAGTTGGGCTGGGTGTCGACGGTGCTCTTGTCGATGTCCTCCAGCATCGCCATCGCCACCCGGGTGAGCCTGGCCTCGGTGTAGCGATAGGCCGCCGCGGGGTCGCCGTCCACCGAGCCGAAGTTTCCCTGCCCGTCGATGAGCGGATACCGCAGCGAGAAATCCTGGACCATGCGCACCAGCGCGTCGTACACCGAGCTGTCGCCGTGGGGGTGGTACTTGCCCAACACGTCGCCCACCACGGTGGCGGCCTTCTTGTACGGGCGCCCCGGCACCAGGCCCAGCTCGTTCATCGCGTACAGGATCCGCCGGTGCACCGGCTTGAGGCCGTCGCGCACGTCGGGCAGCGCCCGCGACACGATGACGCTCATCGAGTAGTTGATGAACGACTGCTGCATCTCTTCTTCGATGAGACGCGGAAGGATCCGTTCGCGCGAGTTGGGTGCGGTCATGTCCGTCGCTGCCAGAGAAAAGGAAGGAGCCGGCGATGGCCGAGCCCAACAAATATAAACCGAAGCCCCCCGGCGAAGCAACCGCCGAGGGGCATCGTAAGTGTTTTGCGGATAAGTGGTTAGTCGACTACGGCCGGTCCGGAAGTCATTGCTTGCATGGCGCCTTCGGATCGGGCTTCGGCTTGTCCACCACGGGCCGGTGGTCCAGATCGGCGAGCCGCCCCGCCAGGTCGGCCACGAACCGGGTGACCGTGGTGTACTTGGTGAAGTCGAGGTACTGCACCTCGTCGGTCACCTGGTGGTAGTCCCGGTGGCCGCCGGTGCTGAAGAAGGCGATCGGGATCCCGTACCGGGCGTACATGTAGTGGTCGCTGCGGCAGTAGAAGTTGTCAGGGTGCCCGTCGGCATCGTAGGTGTAGTCGAACACCAACCCGTACTTCCCGTCCTTGTCCACCTGCTCGGCCAGATCGCCCAGCTCGCTCGAGAGCCGCCGGGTTCCGATCGCCTGGATGTAGCCGGGTCCGCCGAGCTTCTCGTCCTGCGGTCCCCCACGCGCGATCATGTCGATGTTCACCTGCGCCACGATCGAATCCCGCGGCACCGTCGGGTGATCGGTGAACCATCGGCTGCCCTGGAGTCCGGACTCCTCGCCCGTGTGCCACACGAACAGCAGCGACCTGGCCGGGCGGTGCTCCGCGCGCGACGTCGCCTCGGCGATCTCGAGCAGCCCCATCGACCCTGAGCCGTCGTCGTCGGCGCCGTTCACGATGGAATCGATGCGTGCCGGCCGGATCTTGCGGAGACTGTCGATGATGGACCGGATCCTCGCCGCCTCCGCCGCCGTGGGCTCCCGCGGCGTATCGTTGGCGCCGCGGGGGCGGACGACGGCGTTGTAGGCCCGAAGCGAGTCGTGCTCCACCGGACTCACGATACCGATGGCGTCGTTGTGGGCGCCCAGGGCGACGTATTCGCCCCGCCGCGCTGGATCGGAGCCCTCCAGGATTGCGACCACGTTGGTGGCGCCCAGGTCGGTCCCCTCGAACTTGACCTCGCCCGCGAGCGGCGGAGTGGCGTCGCCCGGCTTCAAAGCATCGAGCGGACGCCCGAAGAGCTTCGCGACCGACGCGGTCGGCAGGATGATGATCCGGGGCTGGGTGACGCCGGGCGGGACCTGGACGGAGTCGTGGACGATCAGTGGTGGCGTCCGGAAGACCTGGTCGAAGGTCGCGATCAGCGGGTCCGCGCCCGTCACCATGATCCCCGCGATCAGACCGAGCGAGCCCCCCGGACTCAGGTCGGGCGCGCCGAGCGTGTTCCCGCCGTCGACGTCGCTGCGGAACAGAACGACCTTGCCCTTGAGGCTGTCGCGCGGGGGCAGGGAGCTCGCGTCCGCGGCCCCGCCGATGTACACGACCGGTGCGCCCGATACCGGTCGGACCGGTACGTGGAAATCCGGCTGATACGGGTAGTACTCCCACAGGGCGAGCGAGGCGGTTCCCGCCCGCAGGGTGGCGCCGGCGGAATCCACCCGGAAGCGCATCAGCGGCACCCGCTGCAGGAAGCTCCCCGAGTCGCCGGCGGGCCTCAGGCCGAGCCGGCGCAGCTCCGCGGCGATGTAGGCGTTACCCTTCGCGTTGCCCGGCGTGCCGGTGCGGCGCCCCTGCATCGAGTCGTCCGCGAAGATCGAGATCCGGGTGCGGAGATCCTGCGCCGTGATCGCCGCCGTCGTGGCGGCGCTGGGGGCGGGAGGAGCGACGCTGGAGGTCGTTCCGCCGCAGGCGGCGAGGAGCGCGGCGAGAGTGAAGGCGAGGTGTGGACGACGCATGGAGCCTCGGTCGGGGTGAGGGGCGAAATCACAATCCCCGCACTACTTCCGACCGGGGTGAAAGTTTCAGCGGACCAGGAGCACGGTCTCCCCGCCGAGTCGGATGCGAGGCGGCATGACCGGGTCTACCACCCGTCCGATGGGATGCCCGTCTTCATTCACGATCCGATATTCCGGCACCGGCTCTCGCCGCGTGAGCTGCACCATGAGCATCCTCCGGTCGCTTGACGTCCCACTTTGAAGCATTCTGCCCTCCAGCCACGTACGTGAGATGCGATCGGGCGAGCGAAGGTTGCATCGGCCCATCCACGATCCCGGCCAACCCTCCGGCACCTCCGGTTGTCAGAGGGACGGCCCAGCACGATGACTCTCAAGCGCCGGAGCCCGTGAACGACCGCGAACTGATCGGCCGAGTGCTGGCAGGGGACCCTGGCGCCGAGCGCGCGCTGTACGATGCGCACGTTGACCGGGTCTTCCGGCTGGTCTACCGAATGGCCGGCGATCTCGACCGGGCCCAGGACTGGGTCCAGGAGACCTTCATCCGGGCCTTCGACCGGCTGGCCGGGTTTCGGGGCGAGTCCGCCTTGAGCACCTGGCTCTGCTCGATCGCGATCTCGGTCTCCTTGAATGGACTGCGCCAGGTGCGCCGGGCGCGCGACCGGGAGGTGGGGCTGGACGATGCGGGACCGTTGGGACACCAGCCGATTCAGGCCGACCCGGATCTCCGGACCCGCCTCGGTCAGGCGATCGAAGCCCTCCCCGATGGATATCGGGCGGTGTTCGTGATGCACGATGTCGAGGGGTACACGCACGACGAGATCGCCCGGGCCCTCGGCGTGCAGACGGGGACGTCGAAGGCCCAGCTGTTCCGCGCCCGCGCCCGCCTGCGCGAGGCGCTGGCCGACTTCGCGAGGGAGTGATGCCTGTGCTGCACGACGACGATCGCGATCCGCTGGACGATCGGATCCGGGAGCTGGCCCGGGAGGTCAACGCCCCGCCGGCGACGCCACGGGAGGAGATGTGGCAGGCGATCTCCGCCCGGCGGCAGGCTCAGCCTCGACGGGCGCCCCGGCCCCGCTGGGTTCCCTGGGCCGCGGCGGCCGCGGCG
>DATCWW010000140.1:0-7049 GCA_036566145.1 Gemmatimonadales bacterium | reverse complement strand
CGAAGCGCCGCGGGGCGGCGTGCGCTGGCGGTGGTGGAGTCCGGAGCGGGCGCGGCCCGGCGCTCGGCCGAGCTGCTCGCCGGACTTATTTCGTCACGACCCCTTCGAACGTCACCGAGCGGGGCGCGATGATGCCCAGCGTGAGACCGGTGACGAGCAGGTCGAAGAACCGGCTCCGGGCGTGGATCCGGACGTCGGCGATCGCCTTGCCGCCGCCGAGCTGGGCGGACAGTGCGCGCTTCAGCGACGGCTGCTTGATGCGGAACATTCCCCAGAAGCCGTAGACGGCGTGGCTGGTGACGGAGAACCGCTCGCCCTGCGCGGGCTGGCCGGCGGGTGAGGCCATGGTGACGGGGACGCCCACGCTGGCGGCGTCGAACGTCTCGGCGCAACCGGCCAGCGTGAGCGCGAGCAGCCCGACAACGGCCCGGCGGACCAGTTTCACAGGCCGGGCGCCCGGAACGCGTAGTGCGCGCCGACGCCGAACACCCCGGGAGTGGCGCCGTCGGCGAAGACCGCGTCGTACGCCGCGTGCAGCCCGAGACCATTGAGGAAGTTGAGCTCGATTCCGCCGCTGAGCCCGAAATTGGTCGCGGTCTCGTCGCCGTCGTCCGTCGAGTTCCGCACGACGTCCACACGGGGCGCGAGCCAGGGCCGGATCGCGAGCGAGGGGTTGGGGATGGTGAGCGTGAAGCCGGCCCCGACGGGGAAATGCCAGGTGGTGACGTCGGGCGGCGGCAGCACCACGTCACTGCCTTGCGCCTGCACCCATCCGGCCCCCGCCTGGAGCGTCACCGTCAGCGGCACCAGCGGACCGCCGAAGACCCGATAATCCAGCGTGCCGCCGAGCGAGATCTCGGCGTCGCCGGCGTCGAGATCCGAGGTGGAGACCATGCCGGTGACCCCGAGGGCGCCGAAGCCCACCTTCCCGGTCAGGCCGTACCCGTTCCCGCCCCCCGCGTCGTCGTTGGGGAACCCGACGGTGGCGTGGATGCCGATGCCGCGCGGCACGCCGCTGTTGTCGACGGGAATCCCGCGGACCTGCGCCGCGGCGGGGACGGCCACGCCTGCGAGTGCGACCAGCGCCGCCGCGCTTCGCCAACCGTGGATCATGCCGTTCATCCTCCGTAAGTCCCGGATGCGCCGGGGGGTCTCCGCCGGCGCCGCAAGGTACTCGGTGCCTTCAAATGAAGTCAATGCGGATTGCGCCTCGGTGCCGCGCAACGAAACGCCCGGCCGCGCGGGGCGCGGCCGGGCGCGGTTCGCCGGTCGTGGGCTCAGCGGATGTACGCCACGCTGATGCCGACGCCCTCGATGTCGCCGAGGCCGCCGCTGGCTCGCACGGCCCACTGCTCGCTGAACCGGATATCGACGCCGAGGCCGAAGGTGAACTTCACGCCGTCGTCATCGGTACCGAAGACCGGCACGATGTTGGGGGCCACGTAGGGGGTAAACTTGGTGTCTGACCCCTCCATGTCGAACCGGCGGCCCAGGGAGAGGCCGACCGGAAGCGCGTAGGCGTCGTCCCCTTCCCCGAAGTTCGCCCCGAAGCCGACGGTCAACGCACCGTCGAGCGGGAAGCTCTCGCTGTAGTTCAGGACCCGGGTGCGGAAGTCGCCGCCGATCAGGACGCGGGTATTGCCGCCGTCCACGTCGGCGAAGCCGGCGCGGAGGCCGAAATCGTTCTTGTCCTTCCCGTAGCCGTAGAAGCCTTCCATCGCAAAGTCGATCCCTTCGCCGGGATCGGAGATGGAGGCGCCGAACTCGTGCTCCTCGAACGGACGATAGGGAGCCTTGAAGACCGGCGTGAAGGTCTCCTGCGCCTGGGCCGCCTCGACGGCGCCACCGAGCAGGGCCAGCACCACGACACTTCCCCAGAGGCTACGACGCATGCGACTCTCCTTGAACGTGTTCGGCCACGACTCGCACCTGGTTGTCCACGACCTGGAGAAATCCGCCCCGCACACGGAAGCGGCTCGTCGAGCCAGCCAACCGCACCGACAGCGTTCCCTCCCCGAGCAGCGTCATGAACGGTGCGTGATTCGGCAGGATGCCGACTTCGCCGTCGAAGGCCGGCGCCACCACGGCGTCGGCTTCCCCGTCGAACATAGACGCATCAGGAGAGATCACCGTGACTTGCATCACGCGCTCGCCAGCTTCTTGCCCTTCTCCACCGCCTCCTCGATCCCGCCCACCATGTAGAACGCCTGCTCGGGCAGCTGATCGAACTCGCCCGACAACACCCGCTCGAAGCTCGCGATCGAGTCCTCGAGCTTCACGTACTTGCCGGCGAAGCCGGTGAACTGCTCGGCCACGAAGAACGGCTGCGAGAGGAAGCGCTGGATCCGGCGCGCGCGGCTCACCACCAGCTTGTCGTCCTCGGAGAGCTCGTCCATGCCGAGGATCGCGATGATGTCCTGCAGCGCCTTGTAGCGCTGCAGCGTGCGCTGCACCCCGATGGCGACGTCGTAATGCCGCTGTCCCACGAACTGGGGATCGAGGATCCGGCTCGAGCTGTCCAGCGGGTCCACCGCGGGGTAGATGCCCAGCTCGGCGATCTGCCGGGAGAGCACCACCGTCGCGTCGAGGTGGGCGAAGGCGGTGGCCGGCGCCGGATCGGTCAGGTCGTCGGCGGGGACGTAGATCGCCTGCACCGACGTGATCGAGCCCTTGGTGGTGGAGGTGATCCGCTCCTGCAGGTCGCCCATCTCGGTGGCGAGCGTCGGCTGATAGCCCACCGCGCTCGGCATCCGGCCCAGGAGCGCCGACACCTCGGAGCCCGCCTGGGTGAAGCGAAAGATGTTGTCGATGAAGAGGAGTACGTCCTGGCCCTCGACGTCGCGGAAGTACTCGGCGACGGTGAGGCCGGTGAGACCGACCCGGAGTCGCGCGCCCGGCGGCTCGTTCATCTGGCCGTAGATGAGGGCGCAGCTCTTGATGACGCCGCTCTCCTCCATCTCGAGGTAGAGGTCGTTCCCCTCGCGGGTGCGCTCGCCCACCCCGCAGAAGACCGACTTGCCGCCGTGGCCCTTGGCCACGTTGTTGATCAGCTCCATGATCACGACCGTCTTGCCGACGCCGGCGCCGCCGAAGAGGCCGATCTTGCCGCCCTTCACGAACGGCGCGATCAGGTCGATGACCTTGATGCCGGTCTCGAAGATCTCGGTCTTGGGCTCGAGGTCGGTGAACTTGGGCGTCTCGCGGTGGATCGGCCAGCGCTCGGTGTCCGCCGGGATCGCGGGGCCTCCGTCCACCGGCTCGCCCAGCACGTTGAGGATCCGGCCCAGCGCCGCGTTGCCGACCGGCGCGGTGATCGCCGAGCCGGTATCCACCACCGACATGCCGCGGGTGACGCCGTCGGTGCTGCTCATGGCGACCGCGCGCACCTGGTTCTGCCCGATGTGCTGCTGCACTTCGGCGGTGAGGCGGACCGGCACGTCGCCGCTCGCATCCTCCAGCACCAGGGCGTTGTAGATCTCGGGCAGGTGCTCGGGCTCGAACTCGACGTCGAGCACCGGGCCGATCACCTGCACCACGCGGCCGATGTTCTTCGTCGCCGCGCCGGCGGCGCCCTTCTTTTCGGTTGCGATGGCAGTGGCCATTGACTGAGTTCCTCGAGTAAGACTGGACTCGGTGATTTGTCGCAGGGTCGCAGAGGCGCAGGCTTTCCTGCGACCTCGCGTCCTTGCGTCCTCGCGCCTACCCTTGCAACGCCGCCGCGCCGCCTACGATCTCGGCGATCTCCTGGGTGATGGCGGCCTGCCGCTGCCGGTTGTAGGTGCGCTTCAGCACCTCCAGAATCTCGCCCGCGTTGTCGGTCGCGTTCTTCATCGCCGTCCGCCGGGCCCCATGCTCGGCCGCCGCGGTCTCCACCAGGCCCCGGTACACCGTGTTGCGAACGTAGAGCGGCAGCAGCTGCTCCAGGATCGCCCCGGCGCTGGGCGCCAGGATGTAATCGTGCATCGGCGCGTCGGGGTCGGACGCGGGCCTCTCGACCGGCAGGATCCTTACCGTCGCCGGCGGCGTCTGGAGCGGGCTGATGTACTGGGCCTGCACCAGGTCCACGCTGGCCAGCTCCCCCGCGGCGTAGGCCTCGATCAGCGGCTGCGCGATCTCGGCGGCGTGCGCCACCGTCGGCTTGTCACCGATGTCCTGCCGCTCCACGGCCCACTTGCGGCCCAGGTAGCGGAAGAAGCCGATGCCCTTCTTGCCCACGCCGTAAAGGTCCACCGTGTACCCCTCGGCCTCGAGGGCCTCCACCCGGCGGCGCGCTTCCTTGATCAGATTCGAGTTGAACGCGCCGGCGAGCCCGCGGTTCGAGGTCACCAGAATGACCGCAGCCCGAGTCGGCCCGCCCTTGGACGGCGGGGCGGGGGTCCGGAGCAGCGGGAAGCTGTCGGCCAGGTCGGGCGTCACCAGATCGGCCAGCACCTGACGCAACGCCTGCGCGTACGGCCGGGCGGCGACGACCCGGTCCTGCGCCCGCTTGAGCTTGGACGTGGAAACCAGCTCCATCGTCCGCGTGATCTTGCGGGTGTTCTGGACCGAGCGGATCCGGCCCTTGAGCTGCCGTCCCTTGGCCATCAGTCGGCCACGAACACCGACTTGAAGGCGTCGATCGCCTTCTTGAGCCGGCCGGTGAGGTCGTCGTCCAGCGCCTTCTTGGTCCGGATGTCGGTGAGCACCGCCGGGTGCGAGGCCTCGAGGAACTCCATGAAGTCCCGCTCCCACTGGCGGATGTGCTCCAGGTCCACGTCGTCCAGGTAGCCGTTGGTGACGGCGTAGATGATGGCCACCTGCTTCTCCACCGGCACCGGCTGATACTGCGGCTGCTTGAGGACCTCCACCAGCCGGCCGCCGCGGGCCAGCTGCTTCTGGGTCGCCGCGTCGAGGTCGGAGCCGAACTGGGCGAACGCCTCCAGCTCCCGGAACTGCGCCAGGGACAGCCGCAGCGGCCCCGCCACCTGCTTCATCGCCTTGATCTGCGCGTTGCCGCCCACCCGGCTCACGCTGATGCCGGCGTCCACCGCGGGGCGGACGTTGGAGTAGAAGAGGTCGGTGGTGAGGAAGATCTGCCCGTCGGTGATCGAGATGACGTTGGTCGGGATGTAGGCCGAGACGTCGCCCGCCTGGGTCTCGATGATGGGGAGCGCGGTGAGCGAGCCGCCCGGCTTCTTGATCCGGTCGTCCAGCTTGGTGACGTCGGGGTGCTCGGAGATCTTGGCGGCCCGCTCGAGCAGCCGGCTGTGGAGGTAGAAGACGTCGCCGGGATACGCCTCACGACCGGGCGGGCGGCGCAGAATGAGCGACAACTGACGGTACGCCGCCGCCTGCTTGGACAGGTCGTCGTAGACGCAGAGGGTCGCCTTCCCCTCCTCGTACATGAAGTACTCGGCGAAGGCGCAGCCGGAGTACGGCGCGATGTACTGCAGCGGGGCCGGCTCGGACGCGGAGGCGATCACCACGATGGTGTAGTCCATCGCGCCGGCGTCCCTGAGCCGTTCCACTACCGTCGCCACGGTCGAGCGCTTCTGCCCGATGGCGACGTAGACGCAGACGACGCCGGTGCCCTTCTGATTGAGAATGGTATCCACCGCGATGGCCGTCTTGCCGGTGCCCCGGTCGCCGATGATGAGCTCGCGCTGGCCCCGGCCGATCGGAATCATCGCGTCGATCGCCTTGATGCCGGTCTGCAGCGGCTCCTTCACCGGCTGCCGGACGATGATGCCCGGCGCCACCATCTCGACGTGGCGGGTCTTGCTGGTCTGGATCGCCCCCCGTCCATCCACCGGGCGGCCCAGCGCGTCCACCACCCGCCCCAGCATCGCCGGCCCGACCGGCACCTCGAGCAGGCGGCCGGTGCGCCGCACCGAGTCGCCTTCCTTGAGCTTGAGGTAGTCGCCCATGATGGCGGCGCCGACATTGTCCTCTTCGAGGTTGAGCACCAGCCCGGCCACCACCTCACCCGTCTCCTGGGCGGTGAACTCGAGCATCTCGCTCGCGATCGCGGACTTGAGCCCGTAGATGCGGGCCACCCCGTCGCGGACCTCCAGCACCGTCCCCACCTCGGACACGTCGGTGGTGCTGAGATCGGCGGCCGCGATTTCCCGGAGCAGGATGTCCTTCAGCTCGCCCGGACGGAGGATGGAGTCAGTGGCCATGAAGTCAGACGCCTGGCTGAAAGGTTCAGGTCGGTGGAAAGCTTGTGAAAATAATCACAATCGGTGGAGCCGGGCAAGAGTATCGTCCGGAAGCCCTACAAGATAGGGCGGCGGCGACCGCAGGGCACCATCCCGGCTGGCCGGGGTGACCCGGGCGTCACATCCGGCTTCTGGTGTTCCCCCGGACGAACGCCGCCAGCACCCCGCGGGGACCGAGCCCGCCCAGCCCGCTGGTCGGCACGTTCGCGATGCGGCGGGCGGTCCCGCTCAGGTGGCTGGCGGAGGCGAAATGGAGGATCCGGACCACGGTGGGAATCGAGTAGCCCGGGTTGGCCAATAGCTGGGCCGCGCAGGCGACCCGGGTCAGATCGATCACGCGCTTGAGGTTGGGGGCGCCGCCGGCGCCGAACTGGCGGGAGAGGTGCTCCCGGCTCACCCGGAGCCGCCGCGCCAGATCGGTGGTGCGGACCGGGCGCTCCACCTCCTGCAGCAGCAGCTCCCAGGCGGCCCGCTGCAGCGGCTCCGTGAGCCGCAGCATCCGCGGGGCCTCGGCCAGGGCCCGGCGGCGCGCGGCGGTGATCGAGCTCCGCGCCACCATTTCGCCCACGACCGGGTCGTCCACGCCTTCGACCGCCACCATGGCGACGTCGTGTCGCCGGCAGGCCAGGAGAAGATCGCCGTCGTCCGGACGGAAGGCCGCATAGACCACGACCGGGAGACCCGGAAGGCGGCCCCGCAGCTCGGCCAGCTCGGGGAGGAGGGCCGCCGTCGGGGCGAGCACGATGGCATCGACCAGCCGGGTCTCGAGCATCCGGCGGAGCGCGGTCGCGCCGCGGCAGGTGACGACACCCGCGCCCCCCCGCGGCAGGGTGCGCCGCAGAGCGAGCA
>DATCWW010000195.1:0-7965 GCA_036566145.1 Gemmatimonadales bacterium | reverse complement strand
GTAGGCCGTAAACTGCGCCAGCCCCTTCTTCGCCTGGATCGCCGTGATCGCCGCCGTCAACGTCGTCTTCCCATGGTCGACGTGCCCGATCGTCCCCACGTTCACATGCGGCTTCGTCCGCTCGAATTTGGCTTTGGCCATGGTCGCTGTTCCGATGCCCCGTTGAGTTCCTTGTGAGTCGCTGGGGGCGCAAAGTCGCAGGGTCGCAGGGGGCCGCCGACTTTGCGCCCCTGCGTCCCTGCGTCCTAGCGCCTCACTTCCCCTGCGCCTTCGTGATGATCTGCTCCGCGATGTTCTTCGGCACTTCCTCGTAGTGATCGAACTGCATCGTGTACACCGCCCGCCCCTGGGTCATGCTGCGGAGCTGGGTGGAGTAGCCGAACATCTCGGCCAGCGGCACGTCGGCCGCCACCACCTGCGCGTCGCCGCGCTGGGTCATCCCGCCGATCTTGCCCCGGCGGCTGGAGAGGTCGCCGATCACGTCGCCCAGGAAGTCGGACGGGGTCACCACCTCGACCTCCATCACCGGCTCGAGCAGCACCGCGCTCGCCTTCCGGGCCGCCTCCTTGACCGCCATGGAGCCCGCGATCTTGAAGGCCATTTCGGAGCTGTCTACATCGTGGTAGCTGCCGAAGGTGAGCGTCGCCTTGACGTCCACCATCGGGTAACCCGCCAGCACGCCGTTCTCCAGCGCCTCGCGGATGCCGGCCTCGACCGGCTTGATGAACTCGCGGGGGATGACGCCGCCCACGATCTTGTCCTCGAAGATGAAGCCGCCGCCCGGCTCGGTGGGCTCGAGGGTGATGACCACGTGCCCGTATTGGCCCTTGCCGCCGCTCTGCCGGATGAACTTCCCCTCGACATCGGTGACCTTCTTCCGGACCGTCTCCCGGAAGGCCACCTGCGGCTTGCCGACGTTGGCCTCGACCTTGAACTCGCGCTTCATCCGGTCCACGAGGATCTCGAGGTGCAGCTCACCCATGCCGGCGATGATCGTCTGGCCGGTCTCCGCGTCGCTCCGGACCCGGAAGGTCGGATCCTCTTCCTGCAGCTTCTGCAGCGCCGTGGCGAGCTTGTCCTGGTCGGCCTTGGTCTTGGGCTCGATGGCGACGTCGATGACCGGGTTGGGGAACTTCATCGCCTCGAGGATGATCGGCTTGTCATCGTCGGACAGGGTGTCGCCGGTGCGGGTGTCCTTGAGACCGATGGCCGCGGCGATGTCGCCGGCGAGCACCTCCTCGATCTCGTCCCGCTTGTTGGCGTGCATCTGCAGCAGCCGTCCGATCCGCTCCCGCTTGTCCTTGGTGCTGTTGTAGACGTAGCTCCCGCTCTTGAGCGAGCCGGAATACACCCGGAAGAAGGTGAGCCGGCCGACGTACGGGTCCGTCGCCACCTTGAAGGCCAGGGCCGAGAACGGCTCGCTGTCCGACGCGCAGCGCTCGATGTGGGTGTCGTCGTGGAGCGGGAGGTGGCCCTTGATGGGCGGGATGTCGGTCGGGCTCGGCAGGTAGTCGATGACCGCGTCGAGCAGCGCCTGGACGCCCTTGTTCTTGAAGGAGGCGCCGCAAAGGACCGGGACGATCGACCCGGAGGTGGTCGCCTTGCGGATCGCCTGCTGGATCTCCTCGAAGGAGAGCTCCTCCCCGCCCAGGTACTTTTCCAGCAGCGCCTCGTCGTGCTCCACCGCCGCCTCGATCACCTCGTGCCGCGCGGCCTCGACCCGCTCGCGGTACGCCTCGGGGACCGGCATCTCGGTGAAGGTCTTGCCCAGCGTCTCTTCGTCGAAGATGACCTCGACCCGGCGCAGCACGTCGATGTGGCCGGTGAACATCTCGCCCGAGCCCACCGGGAGCTGGATGGGGTAGGCCTTCTTGGTGAGCCGGTCGCGGATCATGCTGAGGCAGCGGTCGAAGTCCGCGCCCACGCGGTCCATCTTGTTGGCGAAGATCAGGCGGGGGACGCCGTACCGGTCGGCCTGGCGCCAGACGGTCTCGGTCTGGGGCTCGACGCCGGCGACGGAATCGAGCAGGGTGACCGCGCCGTCGAGCACGCGGAGCGAGCGCTCCACCTCGACGGTGAAGTCCACGTGGCCCGGCGTGTCGATGATGTTGATCCGGTACAGGGTGCCGTTCCGGTTCCAGAAGCAGGTCGTGGCGGCGGAGGTGATGGTGATGCCCCGCTCCTGCTCCTGCTCCATCCAGTCCATGGTGGCCGCGCCCTCATGGACCTCACCGATCTTGTAGTTCTTGCCGGTGTAATAAAGGATGCGCTCGGTCGTGGTCGTCTTGCCGGCATCGATGTGGGCCATGATGCCGATGTTGCGATAGCGGTCGAGCGGGGTTTGCCGGGCCATGTGTCCTGTCGTGTCCTGTCTGCCAGTTGAGCCGTCCACCAGCGAAAAAGCGGGGCGACCGACCCGGAGAATCCGGTGGTATCGCTCCGCGCGCATCCGGGCCCAAGTCCCTGGATGAGGAAGCCCCCTCGGGGACGTCCACGCGTTGTCGCTGGAAGACCAGAGGTGGCGGGAGCCCCGTCACGTGGTCCGATGTCGACCTAGCGCCCGGAAACCGGTCCCAAAAGCGCCAAGCCATGCAAAAGTAGCGGGTTAGCTCCTGATGTCAACACCTGCGAGACGCGTCCGGAGACCTACTCGGTCAACACGGGGCGCCGGCCGGTTGGTGAGGGTCGAAGGGCCCGGTCCGGGCGTATTCCATACCGGACGGCCTGCCTCGGCACCTGAGGACCTCGTCCAGGAGCATCCGATGCCTTCCCGCTCGCTTTTCCGGCTTCCTTGCGACCGTCCAGGTATACAACCCCGCCAACAACACCTGGCGGAAGCTGTCACCACTACTCGCGAGCGGATTCACCCTGGCGGCCGGGCCATCAACGGCAAGCTCTACGTCGTCGGCGGCTACGGGAATGCAAACGCGTACCTCACCAATACGCAGGTCTACACGCCGTAACCTGTCAGGGCTTTGCCTGGCTGGAGCCGGAACGCCAACGGGGCGCCCGACTGGGCGCCCCGTCCGTTTCTCCACCCTCCGTGCGCTACCAGCGGTAGTGCGCGAACGCCCGGTTGGCCTCGGCCATCCGGTGGGTGTCTTCCTTCTTCTTGATGGTGTTCCCCTCGCCCTTGGACGCCAGGATCAGCTCGGCCGCGAGCCGCTCCGCCATGGTCTTCTCGGTGCGGGCCCGGGAGAAGGAGATGAGCCAGCGCATGGCCAGCGCGGTGCGGCGGTCGGGACGGACCTCGACCGGCACCTGCAGCGAGGCGCCGCCGACCCGACGACTCTTCACCTCGAGCGTCGGCTTGGCGTTGTTCACCGCCGACTTGAACACCGAGACCCCGGGCTGGCTGGTGCGCTCCTCGATGAGGTCCATGGCCGTGTAGAAGATCCCCTCGGCCACGCTCTTCTTGCCTTCGAACATCAGGTTGTTGACGAACTTGGAGACCGTCTGGCTGTCGTACCGCGGATCGGGCGGCACCGGCCGCTTGACCGCCTTGTTTCGCCGGCTCACTTCTTCCCCCCCTTGGGCCCGGCCTCCTTCGGCCGCTTGGCGCCGTACTTCGAGCGGCTCTGGCGCCGATCGTTCACGCCGGCCGAGTCGAGCGTGCCCCGCACGATGTGATAGCGCACTCCCGGCAGATCCTTCACCCGGCCGCCGCGGATCAGGACGATGGAGTGCTCCTGCAGGTTGTGCCCCTCACCCGGGATGTAGGCGGTGACTTCGAAGCCGTTGGTGAGCCGGACACGGGCCACCTTGCGGAGCGCCGAGTTCGGCTTCTTCGGGGTGGTGGTGTAGACCCGGGTGCACACGCCCCGCTTCTGCGGATTGGAGCGCAACGCAGGCGCCTTGTCCTTGGCCTCGACGTCCTTCCGGCCGCGCCGGATGAGCTGATTGATGGTCGGCATAACCCTTGAGTCTAAGTCTGACGGGGCCCGTTTCGGGCGAAGACCGCGAAATGTAGATGGCAGATAGGCTTGGGTCAAGCGGACTGGTTCCTGTCGCTTTTTGCGCGGCCACGGTGGCTTTTGCCAAGCCGACACGGACCGACGAGGGCATAACCGGAGCGTTCGTCTGGAGTTAAGGGCGGCCCCGTCCTTGCCCTTCACCCATGCCGTGCGCCGCGTCTACTTCTCTACCCTGCCCCTCGTCTCCGCCCTGCTGCTCGGATCCGCCGCGCTGGCCTCCGCGCAGGACACGCCGTGGAAGCCGTTCCCGGAAGTGACCCGGGGCAGCGAGGCGGGCCGCGGCATCTTCACCGTCTACTACAAGCGCGAGCGCGTCTACCTGGCCCTGACCCCGGCGCAGTTCGACCGGGATTATCTCCTCGTGAGCCAGCTCGCCCAGGGGGTCGGCGAGCTCGGGCTCGACGGCGGCACCACCATGCGCTCCGACCTGGTGCGGTTCCACCGCGAGGGTGACCGGGTCGAGCTGTGGGCGGTCAACCCCCATTTCGCGGCCGCCGCCGGCACGCCGATGGCCCGCACCGTGGCCTACTCGTTCGGGCATTCCGTCGCCTGGGCATTCCCCATCGCCGCGGTGAAGGACCTGCAGGAGTCCGAGGTCCTGATCGACCTCGCGCCGTTCCTGCTCTCCGACTGGCCAGACGTCGGGTCCGTGCTTCAGAACGCGGCCATCCAGCGCAAGCTTGGCGTCACCGTGACCCTGGATGACAAGCGCTCGAGCCTCCAGGAGCTCCGGTTGTTCCCGACCAACCTCGAGGCCGAGAGCCGGCTCACCTTCCAGAGCCCCAGGAGCCTGGGGCTCGAGACCGTCTCCGATTACCGGTCGATCCCTGTCGGCGTGCACTACTCCCTGATGGAGCTGCCGGCCGAGCCCATGCGTCCCCGCTATGCCGACGACCGGGTGGGATACTTCGTCTCGGCCCACAAGGACTTCTCGCGCGATACCTCGGAGAGCTACTTCGTCCGCTACGTGAACCGGTGGCGGCTGGAGAAGAAGGATCCGGCCGCCCCGCTGAGCGAGCCGGTCACCCCGATCACGTACTACCTCGATCGGACCATTCCGGTGGAATGGCGATCCTACGTGCGGTCCGGGATCCTGGAATGGAACCGCGCGTTCGAGGACGCCGGCTACCGGAACGCGATCCAGGTGCTCGACGCGCCCGACGACAGCGCCTGGAGCGCCGCGGATGCCCGGTATTCCACCGTCCGCTGGACCGCCACCAACCGCTCGGTCTACGCGATCGGCCCGACGAACGTCGATCCCCGGACCGGCGAGATTCTCAACGCCGACGTCCTCATCTCCGCCGGCTGGATTCAGACCTGGCGGGGCGAGACCCGCGACTACGTCGCCCCGCTCGCATCGGTGCGCTCCGCCTTCGCGCTCGACACCGCCCTCGCAACCAACGCCGAAGGCACCCTGCTCTGCCGCTACGGCGAAGGCCTGGACCAGGACGGCACCCTCGCCCGCACGCTGCTCGCGGCACGCGGGATCGCCGGCGCCACGGGGGAGATCCCCGGGGCCTACATCGGCGAGGCGCTCAAGGCGCTGGTGATGCACGAGATCGGTCACACGCTGGGGCTGCGGCACAACTTCCGGGGCTCCGCCGGCGCCACCGCCGAGCAGCTGGCCGACCGGACCTGGACCGCCGAGCACGGGCACGGGGTGTCGGTCATGGACTACAGCCCGCCCGCCCTCGCGGCCGATCCGCGGCGTCAGGCCAGCTTCTATTCTCCCACGATCGGCAGCTACGACCGCTGGGCCATCACCTACGGCTACGCCGACGTCGGGGCGACCGCCGGGGAGGAGCCGCGGCTGGCCAAGGGCGGTGATGCGGGCGCCGCGGTCTGGACCCCCGACCAGGAGCTGAACGGACTCCGCGCGATCGCATCGCAGGCGGCCGATCCCGCCCATCTCTACGGTAGCGACGAGGACGCCGGGTTCGGCGGCTACGGCCTGGACCCGACCATCTCCCGCTACGACCAGACCTCGGACCCGCTGGGCTGGGCGCGCGAGCGCGTCGCGCTGATCGACTGGCTGGTGGATTCGCTCGACACCCGGGTGGTGGCCCCCGGTCAGGGGTACGGGCGGCTCCGGACGGCCTTCACCGACCTGCTGACCGACCGGTGGTACGCGCTCCTGATCACGACCAAATACCTGGGCGGCGCCACCATCGCCCGCGATCATCGGGGCGACCCCGATGCGCGGCCTTCGTTCGAGACCGTCCCAGCGGACCGTCAACGCGAGGCGCTGGGCTTCATCGCCGAGGCCGGCTTCGGCGAGAACGCCTATCGGTTCCGCCCCGAGCTGCTGAGCCGGCTGGGACCGGACCGCTGGATGCACTGGGGCGTCTCACCGGCGTCGGGCGGGCGTCCCGATTTCCCGATCCACGACTGGGCGCTGGCCCAGCAGGGCTCGCTGCTGGGCCAGCTGCTCGACCCGGCCGTGCTGGCGCGGATCCGCGACGCCGAGCTCCGCGCCACCCCCGAGAACCCGACTGTCGGGCTGCCCGAGCTGTTCCACCGCCTGAGCCGCTCGATCTGGAGCGAGCTGGGGCAGAAGGGGGGTCCGCACCCGAACGGCCCGCGGAACATCGAGTCGGTCCGGCGCGACCTCCAGCGGCTGCACCTCAACGCGATGGTACGAATGCTGCTGAGTCCAGCCCCGGGGACCCCGGAGGATGCCCGCAGCCTCGCCCGGGCCACCCTGACCGACCTGGCCGGCGGGATCGACCACGCCCTGGACGAAGCCCGCGACGATCTCGACGACTACACCCGCGCCCATCTGGCCGACTCCCGCGAGCGGATCGCCCGCGCGCTGGACGCCCCGATGGTCGAAACCGCCTCGACACGGTAACGCACCATGATCGCCTCACCCGAGCCGTCTCCGCTGCTTCAGGCCATCGTGTACATGGTGGGCATCCTCAGCGGGTATGCCCTGCTGACGCCGCGGCAGGAATGGACGCGCGCCTGGCGGACCGTGCGGACCATCTGGGACCGGGAACGCCGGTAGCACAAGCCTTTCCCGCGGTGGCCCGGGCAGCCCCACCGGCGGGTTATCATTCCGGCCATGTCGCCGGCGCACGATCCCGACCCTCCTTCCCCCGCCCTCCTCGTCCGTAACCTTCGCAAGCGCTACGGTGATGTCGTCGCGGTAGACGGCCTCGATCTCGAGATCGGGCCGGGTGAGTGCTTCGGACTTCTGGGGCCCAATGGCGCCGGCAAGACCACCACCATCGAAATCTGCGAGGGGCTGACCCCGCCCGACGGCGGCGAGGTCATGGTGCTCGGCCGGCGCTGGGGCCGGGATGACCGGGAGCTGCGGGAGCGGCTCGGCATCTCGCTCCAGGAAACGCAGTTTTCCGAGAAGCTCACCGTCGCCGAGACGGTCACCCTGTTTCGCAGCTTCTATCGCGCCGGTCCGACGCCGGAGCGGGTGATCGCCCTGGTGCAGCTGGAGGAAAAGGCGAAGGCCCGGGTGGGCCAGCTTTCCGGCGGGCAGCGGCAGCGGCTGGCGCTGGCGTGCGCCCTGGTCGGGGACCCGGCGCTCCTCTTCCTCGATGAGCCCACGACCGGCCTGGATCCCCAGTCCCGGCGCCAGCTTTGGGAGCTGATCGAGGGGTTCAAGGCCGGCGGCCGATCCATCCTCCTCACCACCCACTACATGGACGAAGCCGAGCGGCTCTGCGACCGGGTGGCCATCGTGGACCACGGCCGGATAATCGCGCTGGGGACGCCGCGCGAGCTGATCGCCTCGCTGCAGGCCGAGCACGTCCTCGAATTTGCGGTGGCGGATGGGATGCGGGTCGATCCTGCAGCGCTCCGCGCGCTCGACGGGGTGCTCGGCGCTCACGCTTCCGACGGCGCCATCGAGCTGCAGGTGACGGAGCTGCATCGGACGATGCCGGCCCTCCTCGGTGAGCTGCGACGCCAGGGCGCGCAGCTCACCGAGCTCCGCACCCACTCGGCCACGCTGGAAGACGTCTTCGTGTCGCTC
>DATCWW010000193.1:0-2576 GCA_036566145.1 Gemmatimonadales bacterium | reverse complement strand
GTAGGCCGTAAACTGCGCCAGCCCCTTCTTCGCCTGGATCGCCGTGATCGCCGCCGTCAACGTCGTCTTCCCATGGTCGACGTGCCCGATCGTCCCCACGTTCACATGCGGCTTCGTCCGCTCGAATTTGGCTTTGGCCATTGGTCCTGGATCCGTGTCCGGTTGAATGCCTCGTTGGGGCGCTGGCTCGCTCGATCCGCGCCCTACTTCCAAGCTCGCGCGCGGGATTGAACCGCGGACCTCATCCTTACCAAGGATGCGCTCTACCAACTGAGCTACGCGAGCGACCTGCCTGCTACCGCCATCAAGCGGGCGACGGGACTCGAACCCGCGACCCTCAGCTTGGAAGGCTGATGCTCTACCAACTGAGCTACACCCGCGCCCTTCATGGTGGGGGTAGGATTCGAACCTACGTAGGGCGTAAGCCCGGCAGATTTACAGTCTGCTACCATTAGCCACTCGGTCACCCCACCGAGCCCACACGGCACCCTCACTGAGACAGAACCCCGCCAGCAAGAAGCGGGGTCCTGTGATCATCGAAGTCCACCTCGGCCGCTGCGCCTCGACCTCTGACTCCGCCCATCCCGGCGGTGGGTACCGGCGCAGACAACGCAAAAAAGGACAGACCAGTATTTTAGTGGTACGCAAGAACTTGTGCAAGGCCCCCGGGACGCAAAACCCCGCCGGGACCACGCGGGGTTGCGGAGATTCCAAAGACCGGCCCACCACGAGCTGACGAGGGGAGTCGAACCCCTAACCGCCTGTTTACAAAACAGGTGCTCTGCCGGTTGAGCTACGTCAGCTGACGCCAAGGAACCAGCGCCGGATCATAGAGCCCAAGTTGCGTCGCGTCAATGGGCTAGCGCATCCGCCGAGGCGCTAGAGCCAGAGGAATGCCGCCTGATCGTACCCGGTCAGGGCCGCGATGACCCGCTCGTACACCTTCGGGCCGCTTTCCCCGTTGGTCAGGGCCACGAGGGCTCGCCCGCGCACCCGGTCGGCCAGGACGAAGTTGCGGAAGCTGTTGTTTGCGCCCCAGTGCCACAGCACCTGGCCATGCTCGTCCTGCTGGAGACCCCAGCCCAATCCCCAGGAGAGCACCCGGTTGAGGTCCACCTGGGGCGTGCCCATCGCCTGCAGCATGGCCGGGGAGAGATCCAGACCCGGATCCGGAGTGTGAGCGACCAGCCGCAACAGGAATCGGACATAGTCGTCGGCGGTGGTGAGCAGGGAGCCGGCCGCGCTCGGAATCATGTAGAGCGGCAGCGCCGGCCAAGCGGGATTGATCAGCGGCACGGCCCGGGCCGCATCCTCGTACATCCAGTCCTCGACCGGCTTCGCCCACTTCCGCGCGACCTGGTCCGCCTGCCGGCCCAGCGCGCCGTACACGTCGATCTCGTTGCCGTCCGCATCTCGGCCCGCGGCCTTCCGTCCCTCGAACCGAGCCTGCCAGACGTAACTGCTCGTGCGCATCCCCAGCGGCTCGAGCACCCGCTCCCGCATGAGCCGGGCGAAGGGCACGCCGGTGATGCGCTCCAGCACCCGCTGCAGGTAGAAGTACCCTTCGCCCGAGTAGGTGAAGCGCGTGCCCGGCTCGCTTTCCGGCAGCAGCGGTCCCGGCTGCTCCCGCCAGTTGGGGAGTCCGGTCGTGTGGCTCAGGATGTGTCGGGTGGTGACGCGCCGCATCAGCGGGTTGTCCGCTTCCGGCGAGGAGACGTACTGGTAGACCGGCCGGTCCAGGTCCAGCCGCCCGGCATCGACCAGCTGCAGTGCGGCATAGGCGCAGAGCGGCTTCCCCAAGGACACCGCCTCGAACACGGTGTCGGACGACACCACGGCGAGCGGGCTGAGACTCGCCCGGCCGAAGCCCTGGGTCCAGACTCGTCCGTCGTGCACCCCGCCCAGCGCGAGGCCGGGAACCTCGGCCAGCTCGAGAAGGCGGGGAAGCAATTCCAGGATGCGCGCGTCCGGCAGCCAATCGGGATCGAATCGCGCGAGAGGCAGCGTCCCCCGGTTCGCCTGGAGAGACCAGCCTAAGCGGGGCCCCGCGGTCGAGAGGAGGAGGCCGGAGCCTGCCACGATGAAACGGCGACGATCCCACACGAGCGCTTCTCCCCCGCTCGGTCCTCCTTGCCCTACGGTCGAGGGCAACGACCGTTTCAGGGCCGCATGCGACCGTGCGTCCGGGGATAGACACTCGAGACGGTAGGATCGTTGCGTAGCGAGGGGCCCGGTGGCCCCGATGATTCAGAGGGAACCGCGACTGCGGAGCACTTCGATCTGGCCGTCCCGCCGATCACGAATCTCCCAGCCGGCGCGGCGGAGGAGCTCGCGGATACGATCGGCCTCACCGTAGTTGCGCCCACGTTTCTCCGCGAGACGGACGGCGGCCCAGCGCAGTGCCCAGGCTTCCTCGCCCTGCGGATCGGCGGGCGGAACCTCGGGTGGACACACCGGAATGCCGTCTTCCTGCTCGACGGGAAGCGCCTCGGGGCCCACGGTCAGCGTGCGGCTGCCCGGGGCCACGGCGAGCACGCGATCGGCCAGCTCCCAGGCGGCGGCCAGGGCCGGGCCGG
>DATCWW010000172.1:0-7318 GCA_036566145.1 Gemmatimonadales bacterium | reverse complement strand
TGAGCGTGCAGTTCGGCCACTCGGTGGCGAGCCGCATTCCGCTGATCGTGTACGCCAGCCACACCGACTTCGAGCAGACCAACGTTCTGCCCTTCACCCCGCCCGAAGGGCTGCTCGGCGTCACCGACTTCCTGAAGCGCCGGGTCTCCCTGCCGTTCCGCGGCAACTTCGCCGAGTTCCGGCACACCATCCGCCACGAGATGGTGCACGTCTTCCAGCTCGACCTGCTGACCCGGAACTATCTGGACGCGCCCCGCCACTCGCGCTTCAACTTCCCGCTCTGGTGGTCCGAGGGTCTGGCCGAGCTGTGGTCCGGTGGCCAGGACGCACGGGACGAGATGGTGCTCCGCGACCTGACCATGACCGGCCGGCTGCCGCCCATGCAGACCCTGAGCTACGTCACCAGTGCGATCGTGTACCCGATCGGAGGGCAGATCCACCGCTGGCTCGCCGACACCTACGGCGACTGGCGCATTCCCCTGATATACAGGGAGCAGAACCGCTTCGAGACCTTCGAGGCCGCCATCAAGGGTGTGTACGGGCGGTCGCTCGAACAGCTGGACCAGGAGTTCCAGCTCGCCATGCGGCGGCGCTACTACCCCTCGGTGGACAGCCTGGCGCCGCTGTCCATCCTGGGGCGGGAGGTCGCCCGGTTGGCGGTCAAGCCGGCCTATGTGCCGGACAGCAACGGCGGCCAGGTGGCTTATCTCAGCCCCAACAACGGGTACGTCGCGATCTATCGGCGCTCGCTCGACGGGGACTTTACCCGCACCGTCCTCACCGGCGGCCGGAATCCGGAGTTCGAGGCGTTCCACGCGTTCGACTCCAGGATGGATGCCAGCCGACCCGGTCTCCTGCTGTTCACCGCGCGATTCGGCGACCGCGACGCGCTGGTGATCTGGGACCTCGAGCATCACCGCGTGCGCGGCCGATACCGCTTTCCCGGGATCGTGTCGCTGCTCTCGCCCCAGTGGATGCCCGACGGGCGGAGCATCGTGCTGAGCGGCCTGAGCGACAGCGGGGTGTCGGACATTTACCGGGTCCTGCTGCCCGACGGGACGATCGAGCCGCTCACCAAGGACCGCTATCGCGACCTCGACCCGGCGCCGAGCGCGGACGGCCGGCGGATCGTCTTCACCTCCGATCGGACGGCGGACGGGAAAGACGGCGCCACGAACCTCTTCCTGCTCGATCTCCAGACCTCGGCCGTCCGCCAGCTCACGGCGGGGACGTCGACCGACGAGTCCCCCGCCTGGGGCCCCGAGGGTCGGATCTACTTCACCTCGGACCGGGACGGCGTGCTGAACGTCTTCTCGGTGGACACGCTGGGGAACGGACGGCGGGAGACCTCGTCCTGGAGCGGCGCCTTCGACGCGGTGCCGCTGCCGGACACCTCCGGCCTCGTCGTGGGCGGGTTCCACGACCTGAGCTGGAACCTCTACCGCTACCCGGTGGACAGCGCGGCCCGAAACGAGGAGTTCGCCCTCGGCGAAACACGGCCGCCGGGGCAGTGGGGCTGGGTGACGCCGGGTGACACCGCCGGCAGTCTCCTGGTCCGGCGGGAGCCCTACAAGAGCAAGATGACGATGGATTTCGTGGCGGGGAGCGCGGTGGTGGTCCCGGGCTACGGCGCCTCGCAAGGGTTCGTGTTCGTCATGAGCGACCTGCTCGAGGACAATCAAGTGTACGCCTCCATCGGGTCCTTCCAGGGCCGCCAGCTCGGCAGCATCGTCGCCAACATCAACGCCAACGCCGTGTACGTGAATCAGGCCCGCCGGCTCAACTGGGGCGTGGGGGCGTTCCGCACCACCGGGCGTAACTTCGAGGGCGACCGGACCGTCGCCTACCAGGAGACGGCGGCCGGAGGGCTGGGGCTCATCCGCTACCCGATCAGCCGCTTCAGCCGGGTGGACGGCGTCTTCACCTTCGAGCACTCCGACCGGACCGACTTCACCTTGCCCGTCGACGAGCCTCGTCGGGTCGGGTGGATCGCGTCGCACTTCCTGAGCTACGTACACGATGCGTCGCTCTACGTGGCCAGCGGCCCCATCGACGGCGGGCGCTACAGCATCACCACCGGCCTCTCCACCGACTTCACCAATAGCCGGTTCGACAGCTACCTGGTCACCGGCGACTGGCGGAAGTACTTCCGCCTGGGGCAGCGGAGCACCTGGGCCCTCCGGGCCTACGGCTTCTACAGCGGCGGCGACCGGCCCCGCCGGACGAACCTCGGGGGCAGCCTGGCGCTGCGCGGGTACCCGGTGTTCGGCTACATCGTCGGAACCCAGGCGTACATGCTGAACCACGAGCTTCGCTTTCCTGTCCTCACCCACCTCACCCTGGGCACACCCTTCGGCGATATGCAGTTCCCCGAGATCCAGGCGGCCTTCTACACCGACATCGGAAAGGCCAACTACTACCACGCGAGCCGGGACTACATCGGGAGCTACGGCATTAGCTTCCGCATGGCATTCGGACCCCTGGCGGTCCTCCGGTTGGATGTGGGACGTCGCTTCAGCGGCGATAACTTCCGGGGATACGCGCTGGACCGGGACCAGCGGAAGCCCAGCTACGTCACCTTCTGGATCGGGCCTAACTTCTAGTGGCGCAACGCCTTTTCTTTGACCGGCCGGCCCAGGCCGGATATCTTGTGCTGGTGCTTGCCGGCTGCCACAGCGCGCCCGGCGCGGTGGTGCCTGCCGACGCGCAGCCGCTCAGCTCCGCGGAAGTGGCCCAGTGGGTGGCGGCGACGGTGCCGAAGGATCATCGCATTCACAAGTTCAAGTGGCTCTTCCGGGACGAGAAGTCGAGCGCGGGGGGGCGGGGCAGCGCGCGGATCGCTCCGCCGGACTCCATGCGGTTCGACGTGGCGGGACCGTTCGGGTCGGGAGCGTCGTCGGCCGCGGTGGTCGGTGAGACGCCGCTCTGGATGGAGCCACCCGACGCCATCAAGAAAATGGTGCCCAACTATCCGCTCATGTGGGCCATGTTCGGGGTGGCGCGCATGCCGGCCGCGGGGGCCGAAGTGCGGGGCCTCCAGGACCAGCGCGTGACCGCCTGGCAGTACGCGGAGGGGACCGACACCATCGCCTACGTCCGCACTCCGGGCCGGCCTGAGCGGATGGTCACCACCGTCCGCCGCGCGGGGGAGCTGCTCGGCCGTGCCGAGACCACCCTCGACAGCCTCGGCGCGCCGGTCAGCGCCCGGCTCACCGTACCGAGCGTCCCGGCGAGGCTCGACCTCACTTTCCTTTCCCATACACGGGCCGACTTTGCGCCGGATATCTGGGCTCCTCGCAAGCCTTAGTCTCCTCGCGGTCGGCGGCTGCCTCTACGGCTTTGCCGGCGGGGGTCTCCCGCCGTCGATCAAGACGGTGGCGGTCCTTCCCTTCGAGAATCAGACCGCGGAGCCGACCCTGACGGCGGAGGTCAACAGCCGGGTTCGTGAGGCCGTGCAGGGCAGACTCGGCCTGCGTCAGGCGAGCGAGAACCAGGCGGATGCCGTGGTCCGGGGCACCATCACCCGCTACGAGCCCGACTTGCCGGTCGCCTACCAGGGCGAGGAAGGAAATGCGCCCACGGTCACCCGGCGGCTGGTGCAGATCACCGTCTCGGTGGAAATTCTGGATCAGCACGCCGGCAAGCCGCTCTGGCAGCGCAGCGGTCTGGTTCTGGACGGGGATTATCCGCCGGGCCGGGAAATCGAAGGCCGCACCAAGGCGCTGGACAAGCTGATCACCAACATCGTCGAGGGGGCCCAATCCCAATGGTGAGCGATCGGCGGGGCGGCAGTAACCTCGGGTGTCTCCTTTCGCTGCTGGTCTTCGTGGCGGCGTTGTACTACGGGGTGCACATCGGGGAGGTCTACCTTCGCTATTATCGCCTGCTCGACGCGATGCGTTTCCAGGCCAGCATCGCGCCCTCGGTCACCGACGACGTGATCAAGCGCCGGCTCATGGCCACTGCCGATTCGCTCCTGGGGCACACGCCGACCTTCCAGGTGCTGCGGACGGGGAACCCGGCCCGGATCACCATCCAGGCCGAGTACCAGGACAGTGTCGATCTTCCCTTCTTCAAGCGCGCCTTCCCCCTCCACCCCCGCGCCGAGGCGCCGCTCTAGATTTCGGTCGCACATTTCTTCGCCATCCTCGCGGTTATCCTGATCGCGGCCAAGCTCCTGGGAGAGCTGGCGGAGCGGATCGGACAGCCGGCGGTCCTGGGCGAGCTGGTGGCCGGGGTGCTGCTGGGCTCCAGCGCCCTGGGCGTCGTGCCCGCCGGCGGCTCCGAGGCGGAGCTGATTCACCTGTTGGCCGAGCTTGGCGTCCTCCTGCTGCTGTTCGAGATCGGCCTGGAGACCGACCTGCGTGAGATGTTCCGGGTCGGGGCCGCCTCGCTCTCCGTGGCGACCGTCGGCGTCGTGCTGCCGTTCCTGCTGGGCTACCTGTATTGGCGCTACGCGCCCCACGCCATGAGCGGAGGGGACGTGGGGACGGCGGCCATCTTCCTGGGCGCCACCCTCACGGCGACGTCGGTGGGCATCACCGCGCGGGTGCTGGCCGATCTGGGCCGGATGAGCACTCCCGCAGCCCGCATCATCATCGGCGCGGCGATCATCGACGACGTGCTGGGCCTGGTGATCCTGAGCGTGGTGAGCGGCGTGGCGTCGGGAGAGACCGTGAGTCCGGTCGGGGTGCTGTGGACCTTCGCGGTCGCGGCGGGGTTCCTGGTGGTGGCCGTGCTGGTCGGCCGCTTCGCCGTTCCGCGGCTGTTCGACCTCGTGGTCCGGATGCGGGTGCGCTTCGTCCTCCTGGTCTTCGCCCTGGCGTTCGCACTCGGCCTCGCCGCCCTGGCCGACCTGGCCGGCTCGGCGCTCATCATCGGCAGCTTCGCGGCGGGGCTCATCCTGTCGGGCACCAACCAGTTCGACACCATCGTGCGGGAGGTGCGACCGGTGGCCGCGATCTTCACCCCGATTTTCTTCGTCAGCGTCGGCTCCTCGGTGGATCTCTCGCTCCTGAACCCGGCGAGTGCCGAGGCGCGCGCGACGCTGGGTGTCGCGGGGATGATCACCGTGCTCGCGATCGTCGGCAAGCTCGCCGCCGGATGGGCCGCGCCCTGGGAGCGGTTTCGCCGGTTGGTCGTCGGGGTCGGCATGGTGCCCCGGGGAGAAGTGGGGTTGATCTTCGCCGACATCGGCCGCCGCGCCGGCCTCCTGTCGGAGGAGATGTTCGGGGCCGTGCTGCTGATGGTGATGGCCACGACGTTCGTGACCCCGCCCGCGCTCAAGGCGCTCTTCGCCCGGGAGCCGGGGTGACCGGCTCCGCCACCAAGGTGCGCGATCGGGCCCAGGCGGTCGCCTGGCGGGCTTCCGCCCCCGGGCCGGTGGTCTTCACCAACGGTGTGTTCGATCTGCTCCACCCCGGGCACGTCGAGCTGCTGGAGGCGGCCCGGCGGGAAGGCGCCGTCCTGGTGGTCGGGATAAACTCCGACGGCTCGGCGCGCCGCCTGTCCAAGGGGCCCGGCCGGCCCGTCGCCGGGCAGGATGCCCGGGCCCGGGTCGTCGCCGGACTCGCGGCGGTGGACTGCGTCGTCCTCTTCGAGGAGGAGACGCCGCTGGAGCTGATCCGCGCGCTCGCGCCCGACGTTCTGGTGAAAGGCGCCGACTACGCCCGCGACCGGATCGTGGGCGCCGATTGGATCGAGGAGCAGGGCGGGCGGGTCGTCCGCGTGCCGCTCCTCACGGGATATTCGACCTCAGCCCTTGTGGAGCGTCTCCGTGCCTCGACCTGATGGCCGCACCAACCAGCAGCTCCGCCCGCTGGTGCTGGAGCGCAGCGCCAACCCGTACGCCGAAGGCTCCTGCCTGATCCGCATGGGTGGGACCCTGGTGCACTGCACCGCCAGCGTCGAGGCTGGTGTGCCCGGCTTCAAGAAGGGCAGCGGTGAGGGCTGGGTCACCGCCGAATACGCCATGCTGCCGCGGGCCACGGTGGAGCGCACCTCCCGGGAGCGGAACGGGCCGGGCGGCCGGACCCAGGAGATTCAGCGCCTCGTCGGCCGCTCCTTGCGTGCCGCCATGGCCACGATGGCCTTCGGCGAGCACACCCTTCGCATCGACTGCGACGTGCTCCAGGCGGATGGGGGCACCCGGACGGCCAGCATCACCGGCGGATGCGTCGCCCTGGCCGATGCCTGCGCCTGGCTGGCGAACCGCACCGGTGTTCCCTCGCCCTTCGGCCAACTGGTGGCCGCCGTGTCGGTCGGCGTGGTCGAGGGCGAGGAGCGGCTCGACCTGGCCTATCTCGAGGATCGCGACGCGCACGTCGATGCCAACGTGGTGATGCTCGATCCCGCCCGCTTCGTGGAAGTGCAGGGCACCGGCGAGCACGACTCCTTCACCCGTGCGCAGCTCGACATCCTCCTCGACCTCGCCGAGAGCGGGATCGCCCAGCTTTTCGCCGCGCAGCGCCAGGTGCTCGGTTGGTGACGCTGCTGGTCGCCACCCGGAGCGTGGGCAAGCAGCGGGAGTTCGCCCGCATTCTCGAGCCGCTTGGCGTGAGGCTGGCCTTTCCGGACGATGTCGGCCTAGCGCCCCGAGGCGACGAGGACGCCCTGGAGCTGGGCGACACCTTCGAGGCCAACGCGCGCCACAAGGCCGAATACTTCGCGCGCCGGAGCGGTCTGGCGACCGTCGCCGACGACTCCGGTCTGGAGGTCCTCGCGCTGGGGGGCGCGCCCGGCGTGCGCTCCCGTCGCTGGGCCGGAGCGTCCGGCACCCCGGACCAGGTGGACGCGGCCAACAACGCCGAGCTGGTGCGGCGCCTCGCGGGCGCGCCGCCGGCGCGGCGCGGGGCACGCTACCGGTGCGTCCTGGTCCTCCTGCGCGACCCGGGAGCGATCCCCGAGAGCTTCGAGGGCAGTTGCGCCGGACGGATCCTCGAGCAGCCGGCCGGCACCGGCGGGTTCGGCTACGATCCGTACTTCTTCAGCGACGAGCTGCAGAAGAGCTTCGGCGAGGCGACGCCGGAGGAAAAGGACGGAGTCAGCCACCGGGGGCGGGCCGTACGCGGCCTGGCCGCGGCGCTCGAGCGACGGCCGGTCTCGGCGTGAGCGAGCGGACGGCGGACCGCCTCGCGCTCGCGGCCTGTCTCGCCGCGCTGCTGCTCGCCCTCGCCCTGGGCATGATGCACCGGATCGGCAGCTTCACTCTCGAAACGGACTTCTACAACTGGTATGCGCCCCAGGCCGTGGGGCTGCTCCACGGCGAGCCCTACACCTTCCGCCACAACCCCCCCGGCTACATCCTGATCCTCACCGG
>DATCWW010000158.1:0-3765 GCA_036566145.1 Gemmatimonadales bacterium | reverse complement strand
TTGTGGGACGGGCTCCAGCGCCGCCGCTCGGCCGTCCGGGGGATCACCCGCTTCGATCCCGGAGCGTTCAAGAGCCGGATCGCCGGCGAAGTGGACGGGTTCCATCCCACCGATCACATCGAGGAGCGCCGCGCCCGGCGGCTCGACCGCTTCAGCCAGTTCAGCATCGCCGCGACCCGGATGGCGCTGGCCGACGCCGATCTCGACCTCGCTCGCGAGGACCCCGACCGGGTCGGCGCGATGATGGGGACCGCGCTCGGCGGCGTGGCCCACGGTGAGCGGAATTACCACGCCTTCCTGACCGAGGGCGCCCGGGCGGTGGATCCGGCCCTGGCACTCACCGTGTTCGCCGGCGCGGCCAGCTGCAACATCGCGATCGAGTTCGGCTGCACCGGCCCCAACAGCACCAACGGGATGAGCTGCGCCTCGGGGGCGATCGCCATCGGCGACGCCTTCCACGCCGTGGCCCGGGGCGAGGCGGACGTGATGATCGCCGGCGGCGCCGAGGCGCCGCTCGCACCGCTCTGCTTCGGGGCCTTCGCCATCATCCGGGCGATGTCCACCCGCAACGACGACCCGGGCCACGCGAGCCGGCCGTTCGACGCCGGCCGCGACGGGTTCGTGATGGCCGAGGGCGCCGCCGTGCTGGTCCTGGAGGAGCGCGGGCGGGCGCTGGCCCGGGGGGCCCCGATCTACGCCGAGATCTGCGGCTACGGCCTGACCAACGACGCGTACCACATGACCGCACCCCGGCCCGATGGCCGCCAGGCGGCCCGGTGCATGCGAAACGCCCTGGCCGAGGCGCACGTGCATCCGCGGGAGATCGGGTACATCAACGCCCACGGCTCGTCCACGCCCCTCAACGATCCGACCGAGACTTCCTCCATCAAGCAGGTCTTCGGGGAGAATGCCCGGTCGCCGGCCTTCAGCGGGACCAAGGGGTACTACGGCCACGCCCTGGGCGCCAGCGGAGCCATCGAGGCGGCCATCTGCGCCCTGGCCAGCCGGCGTGGCTGGCTGCCCCCCACGGTGAACCTCGAGACCCCCGACCCCGCCTGCGACCTGGACCACGTCACCGGCGAGGGCCGGACCGGGCGTCCGGAATACATCCTCAGCAATTCCTTCGGCTTCGGCGGGATCAACGCGGCGCTGGTCTTCCGGCGCGAGGGCTGAGCCCCTACCCCCTGCCCGCCTGCCCATCTAGATTCGCCGCCGGTTTCCCCCTCCCTCCATGGAGAGACGCGCGATGTCTTCCTTGCTCCGCCGCTGCACCGCCGAGGCCATCGGCACCTTTGCCCTGGTCTTCATCGGTGCTGGGTCGATCATGAGCGGCTTCTTCCCCAAGTCCGACTTCGGGGTCCTCGGGATCGCGCTGGCCCACGGCCTGATCCTGGGCACCATGGTCACGGTGACGATGCGGATCTCCGGCGGGCACCTCAACCCGGCGGTCACCCTTGGCCTCCTGGTCGCGCGGCGGACCGACGTCCGGACCGCGGCCGCCTACATCGTTACCCAGGTCCTCGCCGCGATCGTGGCGGCGGCGGTGCTCAAGGCGCTCTATCCTCCGGCGGTGCTGCGGGCGACGGGCCTGGGCACCCCGCACCTGGCCGCCTCCATCAGCCTGACCCAGGGCATCGCGCTCGAAGCGATCATGGCCTTCTTCTTGGTCTCAGCGGTGTTCGGCACCTGCGTCCACCCGGAAGCCCCGCGGGTCGGCGGGTTCGCGATCGGCCTCACGCTGGCGGCCGACATCATGATGGGTGGCGGCCTTACCGGGGCGTCGGTGAATCCGGCCCGGGCTTTCGGCCCGGCGCTGGTCGCGGGCGACCTGGTGGCGCAGATCGTCTACTGGATCGGGCCGATCCTGGGCGGGGTGGTGGCCGGACTGCTCTGGGAGCATGTGCTGCTGCCGAAGCGGAGCGAGCCGTAGGCTGGACGATCAGCTCCGCCGCGCCCGTCCGATCGCCCGCCTGGCGCGCCGGACCAGTGTCCCGGTATAGCCCAGGAGGATGACCGCGGCCACGATGTACGCCGCCACCGCGTAGCCCGCGTTCTCAGGCGGCATCGCCACGCTCCCCGGCCTCCTCGGCCGCCGCCAGACCGTAGCGGATCGTCACCAGCCCCACATAGAGCACCAGGAACACCGCGCCCGAGATGAGCAGCGTCCGCAGCATCTCGGGCGGCAGCGAGGGCCGGCTCGGCTTGAGCACCACCGGCTGGGGATGCAGCGTGCGGAAGAGATAGACGCTCAGATGGATGAAGGGCACGAGCAGGAGGCCCAGGATCCCGATCACCGCGCTGAACCGGGCCCGCTCTCCCGGGTCCTGCAGCGCGGCGCGCAGCGCCAGATAGCCGATGAACAGGAAGAACAGGAAGAGCGTGAGGGTGAGGCGGGCATCCCAGGTCCACCAGGTGCCCCAGATCGGCTTGGCCCAGATCGGACCGGTCGTGAGCATGACCGCGCTGAAGGCGAGCCCCACCTCGGCGCTGGCGGCGGCGAAGCGGTCGAGTCGGGGGTCGTTGAGCCAGAGATAGAGCGCGCTCACGATCCCCACCAGCGAAAAGGCCACCAGGGCGCTCCACGCCGAGGGCACGTGGAGGTAGAAGATCTTCTGGGCCACTCCCTGGCGCGCCTCGATCGGGGTGTAGCCCCAGGCCAGCACGTACACGCCGGCGACGCCCAGCAGCGCGATCGCGGTGATTACCGTGCCCCGGCGCACCAGGGCCTCGGGACCCTCCGGCGCCGTCATTCGTCCACCACGGCGGTGAACACCAGAGCGCAGAGGATCACGAAGACGAGGTCATAGAGAGCGAGTAACCTAAGCCACCCCAGCATCTCGCTCAACGGACGCCCGGCCAGGAGCCGGGCCGTCACCTGCACCGCCCCGATCAGCGGGGGCACCATGAACGGCAGGAGCAGCACCGGGAGCATCAGCTCGGCGAACCGGGTGCGCACCGCCATCGCGCTGAAGATCGTGCCCACCGTCACGAACCCGACCGTCGCCAGCGCCGTCACGCCGATGATCCCCGGCAGCGCGGCGCCGAGATCCACGTTGAAGAAGAGCACGAAGAGCGGCAGCGTGACCGCCTCCACGGTGCCCACGAAGGCGAGATTGGCGAGCAGCTTCCCGGCGAAGAGCGCTTCTCGCGGGACCGGCGCGAGCAGGAGGCCGTCCAGGGCGGCGTTCTCCCGCTCGATGGTGAACGCGCGGTTGAGCGCGAGCATCGCGGCCAGCGCGAAGGTCACCCAGAGCACGCTGGGCGCCAGGTCCACCGCGGCGAGGGCGGTCGGGTCGCGGGCGAAGTTGAACACCACCAGCACCAGCGCCGCGAAGACCACCGCCGAGAGGATCGCCGTGCGGCTCCGGAGCTCCGCCCGCAGGTCCTTGCCGGCGATCACCAGGGCCAGCCGGAGCCACTCAGGCACGGATCAGCTCCTGGTAGCGAGGGAGGAAACCCTCCAGCGAGCCCGCCAACGCTTCGTTGCACGCCCAGCGGCCCTCCACCAGCACCGCGATCCGGGTCGCCACCTCCCACGCCTCGGCCAGCTGGTGCGTGACCAGCACGATCCCGAGCCCCTGCTGCCGCCGGGCCCCGAGCTCGGCGCGGAGCCGCTCGCTGGCCGCCGCGTCCAGCGCGGTGAACGGCTCGTCCAGGAGCAGCAGTCGGGGATGGTGCAGGAGCGCCCGCGCGATCGCCGCGCGCTGGACCAGTCCCCGGCTGAGCCGACGGGGCGACTCGTCGGCTCGTGAGCCCAGGCCGGCC
>DATCWW010000144.1:0-7440 GCA_036566145.1 Gemmatimonadales bacterium | reverse complement strand
TGCCGAGGGGTTCATCGCCGAGGAGCTGATGCTCCGCCGCGAGCCGGCGTACCCGCCGGAGACGGCGCTGGTGAACTTGGTGGTGTCCGGGCCCGACCAGTCGGCCACCGGCTCGCGCGCGGCGGAGGTGGCCGACTGGTGTCAGGGCCTGGAGGATCGCTATCGCCTGGGGGTGTCGGTGCTGGGGCCGGCGCCCTGTCCGCTGGCGCGGATCAAGGAACGGTGGCGCTGGCACGTGCTGCTCAAGGGGGAGGGGACTGCTCTGGGGCGGATCGTGCGCTACGCCGCCCGTCGGCTGACGCAGGCCGGGCCGGTGCGGGTCATCCTCGATCGGGATCCGGTGACGCTGCTGTAATGCAGCTCAGGTCTGCGGGACGGCACTTCCGCGGCCGATCAGCGACTCCGGTACCCGATCTCAGTCCCGAGATAGATGACCCGCCGGGGTGCCGGCTCGAACACCCGCCCGCCCGCGCCGTTGATCGTCAGCGAGCTCACGTACTGCCGGTCCCAGAGATTGTTGATGCCGATGAACGGCGCCAGGCTCATGTCGCCCGAGACCCCGTCCCAGCCCAGCCGCAGGTTGGTCACGCCCGCTCCCCAGGACTCCGCCACCAGGGCCGGAGTGTTGAGGTCGTCGGCCGCCATGGATGAGCTGAGCGTGTGGTCGGCGTCGGCGTAGAAGCCGTAGGGCAGGGTCCCGCGCACCCCGAAGCGCCAGTAGTGATCAGGCACGCCGGGCAGCCGGTTGCCCGCCAGCGAAGTGCCCGAGGCGTCCACGTAGTCCACGAACCGGTAGTGGGCGTACGTGTAGGCGCCGCTCAGCTGGAGCCCGGCGACCGGCGTCACCGTGAGCCCGACCTCCGCGCCGTCGTTGTGGGTCTTGCCCGCGTTCACGAAGAAGGCCCGCCCGCCCACCTCCTGCTGCTGCACGATCGCGTCGCTGATGCGGCCCAGGAAGAGCGCGACCGTGTACTCCACCCCGCGCGTCGGGCTGCCCCGCGCGCCGACTTCGTAGTTCACCGCGCGCTGCGGGGTAAGCTCGGTGTTGAATCCGCCGGTCGAGTTGGGCTGGTTGACCAGCTCGGTGGTGGTCGGGGTCTCGAACGAGGTGGACAGGTTGACGTAGGGCACGAACCGGTCGCCGAAGCTCCAGCTCGCGCCGACGTTGCCGCTGGGGGCATCGTTGGTCTGCTGGCCGCTGTTGTCCACCCCGTCGCTCAGATGGTGGTCGGCCACGTCGAACCGGACCCAGTCGTAGCGGGCGCCCGCGGTCAGCAGCAGCTCTTCACGGGGCGACCACTGCACCTGGGCAAAGGGTCCGAACTCGGTGATCGTCTCCCGCTGATCGATCAGCACACTGTCGGTGGGCGCGCCCGCGTTGGAGACGAAGTTCTGCCGGTCGTCGCGCATCCGCTGGACGTCGGCCCCGGCGGTGAGCCGTGGCGCCGTGGGCGCGGCGCCCAGATGACGCGTGCCACTCGCCCGGGCGCCACCCACGGCGCGGTCGATCCGGACGTACGTGCCGGCGGTCGGAACGAACGGGCCCGGCGGCGGTGCCGCGAGCGGGTTCTCCAGGTCGCGCAACAACCCGAAGACGTTGACTCCGAACTCGTTCCCCCGGTCGTCGACGTGACGCAGGCCGAGGGCGAGCTGCTGCTGCTGGACGTCCTTGTCGGCCCCGCGGCGGATGTTGTTCGCCGCGGCGGAATCCGGGTTCGCCACCAGCTCGGGCTTGGTCAGTGCCCCCGGATTCTGCGCCTCCGGATTGTCCGCCAGGCTGAGGCGCACCGTACCGATGGTTGTGCCGGAGAACACGTAGTCGAGACCGGTGCTGAGCTGGCGGATGTCCGCCGCGCTGTTCTGCCGGAAGCCGTCGGACTTGAACTGGCTGATGGACAGGGTCGCGCTCGCGCTGCCGCTCCGCGCGGAGGTCCAGCTCTGCCACTTGTAGAAGCCGTCCCCGTCCCGCTTGCCGTCGCCGCCCTGAACCCGGACCCGCTGCGCGAAGGGGCCCGGCGCCGCATCCTCGCTCTCCAGCGAGATCACCCCGCCCGAGGCATTGCCGTACAGCGACGAGCTGGCGCCTCGCAGCACTTCGGCCCGGCCCAGGTTGGCGAAGTCCACGTTGGTGAGCTGGCTCTGCCCGTCGGGCAGGGTCTGCGGGATGCCGTCCAGCAGGATCTTGACGCCGCGGACGCCGAAGTTGGAGCGGCTGCCGAACCCGCGGATCGAGATCCGCTGGTCCAGGGAGAAGTTGTACCGGTTGGAGACCACGACGCCGGGCAGATTGTTGAACGCTTCGTCCAGGCCCACCGTCAGCTGAGCTCGCTGCAGGTCCCCGCGGTCCAGGACACTCACCGCGTTGGGGACGCGGGCGAGCGGCTCGGAGGTCCGGGTCACCGACACCTTGATTTCCGGCAGGTGGGTGACCCCGGTGGTGTCCCGCCGCGTGGTGTCCGGCGCGGCCGGCACCTGGGCCAGCGCCGCAGCGTTGGGGATCAGCAGGGCGATGAGCAGGACGAGCGATCTCGGCATCACGGTCTCCTCGGGTTTTGCGAAAGCTAAACCTGCTTGAAACCCCTGCATCGCCCCCCTACCTTCCACCCCCACATGACCTCCCCATCCAGCGCGTTGCCGGACTTCACCCAACCCCCCTTCGCCGGCGCCCCAGACGCCCGGTGGGAGGCGCTGCCGGCCGACGGCGTCCTGCCCGAAGGCTTCTTCAGCACCTCCAACCTGCCGACCTACGTCCGGGTGGACGGGCGCTGGCTGGCGCCCACGCGGCCCCGGATGGACTGCGTGGTGGTGAAGCGGGGCGCCGTGCTGGAGACCATCGAGCCCCGGCGCCTCCGCCAGGGGGAGCTCGTGGCCATGGGCGAGGCGGAAGACGGCACCGAGGGCATCGTGGTCCACGCCCAGGGATTTCTCGGCGGTGGGCACGGGGCCAACGAGTTCCGGTTCATGTCCACCGAGGTGAGCCGGGAGCGGCCGGTCAACTACGAGGAGCTGGCGGCGCGGCTGGGCGAGGAGAAGCGGCGGGGCGGATACCTGGTCTGGGTCGTGGGGCCGGCGCTGGTCCATTCCCGGGCCCGGGCCGATTTCGAGTGGTTCATCCGGAACGGGTACGTCCATGCGGTGCTCGCCGGGAACGCGGTCGCCGTGCACGACATCGAGGCGGCGATCTTCGGTACCACACTGGGCATGACCAACACGGGCCAGCCGACCGAAGGCGGCCACGGGCTCCACATGCGCGCCATCAACCGGGTGCGCGCCGCGGGCTCGATCGAGCGCGCGGTGGAGACCGGGGTCATCAAGAGCGGCATCATGCACGCGCTGGTGAGCAACCGGGTGCCCTTCGTGCTGGCGGGCTCGATCCGCGACGACGGCCCGCTGCCCGGCGTGTACAGCGACACGCTGGCGGCCCAGGACGCCATGCGGGAGCACACCGTCAAGGCCACCGGCGCGGTCTTCGTCGCCACCGCGCTCCATGCCATCGCGGTCGGCAACATGCTGCCGGCCTTCTATCTGTGCGACGGGGCGCCGTCGCCGCTCATGACCATCTGCGTGGATCAGACCGAGTTCGTGGTCAACAAGCTGAAGGACCGCGGCACCCACCAGGCCTATGGCGTGGTAACCAACGCCCAGGACTTCATGCACGTGCTCCGCTTCTACACCGAGCGATGGGAGCAGGGGGCGCACTGACGGCGCCGGGCGCCGGCTGGACCAGGCTGGCCCAGGCGGTGGCGGAGGTGGTGCCGCCCGCGGAGGTGGACTCCGTCTGGGTGTTCAGCCCCCTCCGGCACGAGGGCCGGGAATGGGGAACCGCGGTCCTCTCCCGGATCGACGGCGACCGGCGCCGGATCTACACTGCCCGCTACATGCTCGCGGTCAAAGGCAAGGAGCGGGGGAAGTTCGAGGCCACGGTGCAGGAAGTCGGCAGCGGGCCGGTCGAGGCGCTGACGCAGCTCCTCCAGGACGCGCAGAAGCGGATCGACGACGAGCACCCGCCGCATCCGGTGCAGCCCGAACAGTGGTTCCCCGCCGATGCCCCGCCTCGCTAGGGGAGAAGGCGCGGCACTGCTCGACCGCTTCCGGCGGTTCCTCCGCGATCATCACCAGCCGGTCACCCGCCAGCGCGATCTGGTCGCCCAGGTCGTGCTGCTCGCCGACGACCACCTGTCGGTAGACGCGATCCAGCGCCGGCTGAGGGACCAGGGCGAGTCGGTCGGCACCGCCACCGTGTACCGGACGCTGGAGAAGCTGGTCGAGAGCGGGCTGGTCCGGGCGCACGACTTCGGCGAGGGGTTCAAGCGCTACGAGCCGATGCCGGCCCAGACCGACCACGAGCATCTCATCTGCGAGCGGTGCGGCCGAGTGGTCGAGTTCCAGAACGAGCGGCTCGAGCGCATGCTGCCCATCATCGCTGACGAGCACGCCTTCCAGCACACGCGGCACCGGGTGGAGATCTACGGCGTCTGCCGGGAGTGCCGCCAACGCGACCTGCCGGTCGGCCCGGCCGGAGCGGCGCGGTGAACGAGCCGGCCACTCTGGGTGTCGTCGTCGCCTTCGCGGCCGGGCTGCTGAGCTTCCTGTCGCCCTGCGTACTGCCGCTGGTCCCGTCCTACATCGGGTTCCTCACCGGGATGACGCTCCCTGAGATGGGCAGCCGCCGACGGGTGGCGCTGCTTCATGCGCTCTGCTTCACCGCCGGATTCTCCCTCATCTTCATCCTGCTCGGCGCGAGCGCCACGGCGCTCGGGCGGGCGCTCAACTACTACCAGGTCTGGCTTCAGCGTGCCGGCGGCATTCTGATCATCGCGTTCGGTCTGGTGTGCCTGGGGATCTTCAAGGTGGACGCGCTCACCCGGGAGCGCCGGGTGCATCTCGAGCAGAAGCCGGTGGGGTACCTGGGGTCCGGGCTGGTGGGCATGGCGTTCGGTGCGGGGTGGACTCCCTGCATCGGTCCGGTGCTGGGGGCGATCCTCGGCCTGGCCGCCACCAGCGTCGACCTGACCCGCGGGATGCTCCTGCTGGCCGTCTACTCGGCGGGCCTCGCCGTCCCCTTTCTCATCGCGGCGGTGGCGGTCGAGTCGTTCCTCGACTGGTTCCAGCGATTCCGCCGGTTTCTGCCCTGGGTCATGCGCGTGAGCGGCGCGCTGCTGGTATTCGTCGGCTTCCTGCTGCTGACCGGTGAATTCACCCGGCTGGCCGGATGGCTGCAGGGCTTCACCCCGGATTTCCTGCGGGAGCAGATCTGAGTTCCTAGCGTTCCTCGTACCCCATCGCGTAATCCATCACGCACATCTGTCCGTAGTCCCGGTGCCGCCCGCACGCGACGCCCGAGGTGCCCCATTCGGGGTCGAGCAGCGCGCCGCGGTGTCCGCGGTTGGGTACTCCGTCATCCACCAGGAGCTGCAGCACCACGTCGCGCGCGGCGTTCTCTCCGTAGGCGATGTTCTCCGCCACGGCCCCGCGCCACTGGCCGTAGCGCTCCATCCGCCTGGCCGGGTCGCTCCCATCGGTACCGCGGTGCTCCGTGCCGCCGATGGGCCCCTGATCGCGGACATGATCGCCGGCCGCCCGGGCCAGTCCCCCGGACCACTGGAGCGGCCCTGCGGGACGCGCCGCGCGGAGCGCCGCGATCGCCTCCTCGACCGCCGGCGCTCCTTCCTCGGTGCGGAGGAAGGCACGGCCGGGCCGCTCCAGGACCAGTCCGTCGAACTTGGGGAGCCACGCTTCGAGGTACGGCGCGTAGGACGCCGGATCGCCTCGGAGCCGATTGGTCTCCTCGGCGATCTCCCGCGCCAGGCGGCCCCAATCGGGCTCCGCGGGCGTGCGGCCGAGGGCGGGCGCGAAGCCGCTGGAGCTCAGCACCAGCGTCGCCAGGCCGGCGTGCAGTGCTCCCGTGAACGCGCGCCGGCGCTCAGCGCCCACCCACCCCCTCCTCCTCCAGCTCTTCCTCGAGCTGCTGCCGCCGGAGCAGCTCCCAGTACCGTCCGCCGCGGGCGATCAGATCGGCATGGGTGCCTTCCTCGACCACCCGGCCGTCGGCCAGGACCAGGATCCAGTCGGCGTCCCGCACCGCCGCCAGGCGGTGGGAGACGATGATGCTGGTGCGGCCCTCGAGCGCGCCGCGCAGCGCGGCGAGGATCCGCGCCTCGGTGTGCGCGTCCACCGCGCTCAGCGCATCGTCGAGCACGAACACCGGCGGGTCCTGCGCCAGCGCGCGGGCGATCGCCGCGCGCTGCTTCTGTCCCCCTGAGAGGTTGATCCCCCGCTCGCCCAGCATGGTATCGAAGCCCGCGGGGAGGGCGGGCAGCGCCTCGCTCAGCTGCGATACCTCGGCCACCCGCTCCAGCCGGCCGTCGTCGGGCGCGCCGAGCAGGATGTTGTCCCGGAGGGTCTCGCCGAACAGGAAGGTTTCCTGCGGGACGAACCCGACCGCGCGCCGCAGGGTGGCGACCGGGAGACGGCGGATGTCCACCCCGTCGATCCGGATGACGCCCCGGTCCGGATCGTAGGTCCGCACCAGCAGGTCGACCAGCGTCGATTTGCCGGCCCCGGTCGCCCCGACGATGGCGAGCGAGCGGCCTGGCTCGACCCGGAAGCTCACGTCCTGCAAGGCCCAGCCCCGGTCGGTTTCGCCTGGATACCGGAACCACACCCGATCGAAGACCACGGCCCGGCCGCGGCTCGGCGGGGGCAGGTCGAGCGGTGCCGGGGGATCGGCGATCGCGGCCGGCTCGCGGAAGAGCTGGTTGATGCGCGCCATCGAGGCCGCACCCCGCTGAACCAGATTGACCGCCCAGCCGAGGGCGATCATCGGCCAGACCAGCATCGCGAGGTACACCCCGAAGGCCACGAACTCGCCCACGGTGACCCGTCCCGCGATGACCTGGCCGCCTCCCACGTAGAGGACCACCACCGCGCTCAAGCCTCCGAGCAGGGTGAGGAGGGGGAAGAAGAGGCCTTGTACCCGGGCCAGTTCCAGGTTCTTGCGGAGGTATACTTCACTCAGCTCGCGGAACTGGGCGATCTCGGCACGTTCCTGGCGGTAGGCCCGGACCACCCGCACCCCCGAGAGGTTCTCGTGTGCCTGGGTGGTGAGATCGCTGAACTGAGCCTGGATGGCCTGCGAGCGGCGGTGGATCAGCTGGCCGAGCGACATCATGACCAGCGGCAGGCCGAGCATCGGGATGAGAGCCAGGACGGTGAGCCGAGGGCTGATGGCCAGCATGAACGGTGCAATCAGCAGGGCCCGTAAAGTGGTATCCACCAGGTACATCAGGGCGGGCCCGGCCACCATCCGTACGGCCAGCAGGTCGTTGGTCGTGCGGGCCATCACATCGCCGGTCGGATAGCGGTCGTAGAATTCGGCGGCCATCCGCTGCAGATGTAGGTAGAGCTGGTCGCGCAGGTCGGTCTCGACTCGGCGGCTGC
>DATCWW010000138.1:0-2075 GCA_036566145.1 Gemmatimonadales bacterium | reverse complement strand
CCAGCCGCCGGCGAAGCCAATCGGGTGAGGGGCCGACCGTGGCGGCCCGGACCAGCGCGCCGTGAAACCGGGCGCAGCCCTCGGTGTCCTCGATCGTGATGGTGACCCCGCCGACGGTGCCCGACGTGGTCCCGCGCCGCGACGGCGGCACGTCCACTCCCTCGGCGCCCGGAATCACCGGCAGCCGGAACGGCGCGCCGTACGAGGCGGCCAGCTCGCGCGCGATCCCCTTGTGACCGAGCAGGTCCGGCCGGTTGGGGGTGACGTCCACTACCAGGCGGTGGTCGGCCAGCGGCATCGCGTCCAGGAGCGGGGTGCCGGGCGCGGCATCGGTGTCCAGCTCCCAGATGCCCTCGCTGTCGTCGCCCAGGGCCAGCTCGGCGGTCGAGCAGAGCATGCCGTGGCTGGTGACGCCGCCGATCGCGCGCGCGGCGATGTCGAGCGGCCCCTTCTTCCCGCCGGGGACCCGGGTGCCCACCCGGGCGAAGGGATAGAGCCGCCCGGGCGTGACGTTGGCCGCACCGCAGGCCACCGTCTTGGGCTCGCCGGTGCCGTCGTCCACCACGGTCATGCGCACCTTGGTGAACTTGGGATTGGGATGGGCGGAGACCTCGAGCACGCGGGCGACCACGAGCTGCTCCAGCCCCGGGTTCACCGCCTCGACCGCATCCACCGGCGCACCGAGCATGGTGAGGCGGTCGGCGACGTCGCGCGCGTCGAGCCGGCGCCGGAGAAAGGCTTCGAGCCAGCGAAGCGAAACGTTCACGTTCCCTCCCTGCGCCCCTGCGCCCCTGCGTCCACGCGCCCGATCTGCTCCAGGAACCGCATGTCCCCCTCGAGCAGGAGCCGGATGTCCGGCAGCCCGTAGCGCAGCATCGCGATCCGGTGCGGACCCATGCCGAAGGCCCAGCCGGTGTAGCGCTCCGGATCCACGTTCACGTTCTCCAGCACCTTCGGATGCACCATGCCGCAGCCCAGGATCTCCATCCACCCCGTGCCCTTGCACGCGGGGCAGCCGCTCCCGTGGCAGATCTGGCACTCGACGTCCATCTCCGCCGACGGCTCGGTGAAGGGAAAGAACGAGGGCCGGAACCGGGTGCGCGTGTCGGGAGAGAAGAACCGGTGGGCGAAGTGGATGAGCGTGGCCTTGAGGTCCACGAACGAGATCCCCTCGTCCACGGCGAGGCCCTCGATCTGGCTGAACGCCGGCGAGTGGGAGGCGTCGAACGCGTCGTTGCGGTAGACCATGCCCGGAATCACCACCCGCACCGGCGGAGGCGAGGCGAGCAGCGTCCGGATCTGCACCGGGGAGGTGTGGGTGCGGAGCAGGAGCCGGCCCGACGGCTCCCCCTCGACCGGCGGCGCGTCGAGATAAAGCGTGTCGTGCATGTCCATCGCCGGGTGATCGGCCGGGAAGTTGAGCGCCAGGAAGTTGTACCAGTCGGTCTCGACCTCGGGACCCACGGCCACGGTGAACCCGATGGCGCGGAAGATCTCCACGATCTCGTCCACCACCCGGGTCACCGGATGCTCGGCGCCGACCCAGCGGCCGCGCGCCGGCATCGTGAGGTCGCGGCCGGCCGCCTCCTGCCGGCGCCCCTCGGCGGCCACTGCCTCCCGCCGCTCGGCGAACGCCGCCTCGAGCCGCCCCTTGAGCTGGTTGACCAGCGCGCCGTAGCGCTTCCGCTCCTCGATCGGGAGCCCGGCCACCCGCTTGAGCAGCGCGGTGAGCGCCCCGGCCTTCCGGCCGAGCAGGGCAATCTCCTCCGCCTCGAGCTCGCGGGCGTCGAGCGCGCGTACCCGGTCGAGCCGCTGGGCGATCTCGTCGAGCTCGGGGTAGCCGGTGGTCTGGATCATGGGCAACCGTTTCGTGGTTGGGAGTCGCGATGTCATCGCGAGCGACGCGAGGCTGAGTCGCCCCCTCGAATGTCAGACGGGGCCGCCCGCCGAGCGCGAACGGCCCCGAGGGGCGACGACGGCGGGCGAGCGGCTCGCGGCTTACTGGTTGTGCTTGGCCACCTCGGCCAGGCGGCCGAAGGCGTCGGCGTCCCGCACGGCGAGGTCGGCCAGCACCT
>DATCWW010000131.1:0-8040 GCA_036566145.1 Gemmatimonadales bacterium | reverse complement strand
AGCGCGAAGACCTTGGCCGTCCAGCCGTCCGGGCCGCGCGAGCCCGCGTCCCCTCCCCCGAGGCCGAGCCGAAACGCCGCCAGCGCGAGCGCGCCGTGGGCCAACCCGCGCACGGCACTGCCCGCGCGCAGGGCCACGCCCTTGGTGTTGGTGCCGCGGTGTTCTGGGTCGGTCACCGCCTCGACCAGCCGCCAGAGGGCGTAGCCGGCCAGCCCTGCGCCGATCAATAACAGAATATGGCGTCCGTACGGCGCCTGGTGCACGGCCTGGAGGGCGCCCCGGGTATCGGTGGCCCGGCCACCACCCCACCCGAATGCCGCCCGGGCCGCGAGAAGTCCGATCGTCCCATAGAGGACGGCCTTGGCGGCATATCCGACGCGGGCCAGGACCTCGATCCAGGGCGCCACTTCGCTCACCGCGGTCCTGGCGGCGGCGGTCACCGACGACGTCGCCTGGGCTTGGTCCCGGCGGCGATCTGGGCCATTGTCCGGCCGGTCGTCACCGACGTCCGATACTTCTCGACGGGGTCCACGTCGGGGTCGGCGCGCTCGTCCCGATGCTTGATGAGGAGCCACTGGTTCTTGCGGCCGCTCCGGCGGGTCCGCACCAGCACCCACGAGCCGCGGAGCCGCTTGCCACGCAGCTCGAACTTGAAGTCGCCTTTGCGGTACCCGTCGCGCAGGGCGGCCAGCGGCTCGTCGCTGTCGCCGGCATAAGTGTAGGTGCCCCGGTCCCAGAGCATTACCGTCCCGCCGCCGTACTCGCCTGCCGGGATCGTTCCCTCGAACGAGTTGTAATCGATCGGGTGATCCTCGACCTCGATGGCCAGCCGCTTCACCGCGGGATCGAGACTCGGCCCTTTGGGCACCGCCCAACTCTTCATTACTCCGTCGAGCTCCAGCCGGAGATCGAAGTGCAGGCGGGTCGCCTCGTGTCGCTGAATGACGTAGGCCAGGCGGGTGGCCGTCCGCCGGCCGGACGCCCCCCTGGGCTCCCGCGTGCGAGCGAAGTCACGCTTCCGGCGATACTCCGCCAGCTGATCGGAGCGGTTCGGCATAGGGAGTTCAAGCTAGGGAGCCTTCCCCTGGGCGCCGTGACCTGGGTCGCCCGGGTGCGGTGGCGCACCATTGCCCGGTCCGGGGCACGGGGGTACTCTCCACCTTCCAGCTATCAATACCCGACTCCAGGCCCGGCATCCCCGCGTGCGTCTCAAAGTCGTCGCCCTCAACATCCTGCTGGTGCTCGGCAGTGTGGTCTTCGCGCTGGGAGCCCTGGAGCTCATGCTGCGGTTGAAGCCGAGCCTCATGCCGGAGGAGGCCCAGCTCCGCATCCATTGGCGCCAGATGGCGGATGCCGACACCGCCAAGAGCGAAGCCGACCCCTACCTCGGATATCTGTATCCCCCGGGCGCGCGCTCGGACCTGGTGCAGACCAGCGTTCGCTTCGGGTTCCAGATGGACTCCCACGGGTGGCGGAATCTCGGGCCGTGGCCGGCACGGGCCGACGTGGTCGCAGTGGGCGATTCGTGGGTTTTCAGTTACGGGGTGAACGACAACGAGACCTGGACCCACCAGGTGGAGCAGAGCCTGCCGGGCACCCGGGTCATCAATCTGGGCCTGAGCGGGTTCGGTCCCGAGCAATACACCCGGGCCTACGAGCGGTACGGCGCTCCGCTCCATCCCAAGGTGCTGCTCTACGGGATCTTTCCCGGGAATGACCTGAAGGACACCGGTCAGTTCCAGACCTGGCTGGAGGCGGGTTCGCCGGGGAACTACAACAAATGGCGGACGACGGCCCGGGTACGGCAGCTGAACACCCCGATCATCGGGAAGAGCTACGTGGTGCTGCTGGTGAGGGAGAGCTGGAAGAACCGGAAAGCCCGCTTCGGGTCACGGACGGTGACTTGGCAAGATGGGCACCAGCTCCGGCTCACGGGCGACCTGTATCGCAAGGAGTCGGTGCACGCCCACCCGGGAGACCCCCAGTTCGAGGGAGCGATGGCCTCCCTGGAGCGGGCCCGCTCCTTCGCCGCCGAGCACGGAACCAAGGTCGTCGTGCTGCTTTTCCCGACCAAGGAGGAGATCTATCTGCCCCTCCTGAAGGAGCCGGTGCCCAGGCCGCTGGGGGCATTCCGCGCCGAGCTCGCCCGCCGGGGGATCGACTACATCGACTTCAGCGGGCCCTTCACCGCGCAGGCCAAGGCCGGCCGGAGCATTTACTTCGAATTGGATCCGCATCCCAACGGGGCCGGGTATGCCCTCATCGCCCGCACGGTCAGCGAGTACCTGCAACGCCATGCGACGGCGCTCGGGCTGAGCCTCAGCGCGAGCGCCTCGCTCTCCTCCCGCCAGACCCACTGAGCCGCCCTCGGGGGGCGCGGCTCAGAAGATGGTGTAGATGAACGGCGCCAGGGCAGAGCCCTGGGCGAAGACCAGCAGAAGCCCGACCAGGAAGAGCACGATCAGGATCGGCGCCAGCCACCACTTCTTCCGAACCTTCATGTACGCCCAGAGCTCGCGCCCCAGACTGCTGTTGGCCACGGGTCCTCCTCCAGCCTGCGTTAGAACTGCCGGGTGAGATCGCCGCGCGGGGTCGGGCGGCGGTCGATCCATCCGCTCGTCTGCCCCCGGGCGGCGCGGAGCGAGTTGGCGCCGAAGAGCCGGCGCAGCACCCCCACCGGGGTAATCACCAGGAAGTAAACCACGCCCATGAAGATCGGCGTGGTGACCTTCGAGATGGCGTGGGCCATCCCCATCCATCCCCGCTGCACCGGGCCCAGACGGCTCGGTACCAGCACGCCGCCGAGCAGGAAGAAGCCCGCCAGGGCGCCGAGCACGATCGGCGCGTACTCGCGCCCGCGCCACCAGGTGATGGCGGCGAGCACGCCGAACGCGGCGGCCAGCGTGAGGCCGAACTTCCGGCCTTCGGCCGGCGTCAGTCGAGCGGGACCGCTTGCCGCCAATCTCCCTCCTCGCGCCAGGCCGGCTGCTCGGTCTTCGCCAGCAGGTACGGCCACAGCACCAGATAATCGATGTTGGTCCGCATGAAACAGCGGTAGGCATCTTCCGGGGTGCAGACGATCGGCTCGCCCCGGACGTTGAACGAGGTATTCACCACCACCGGACAGCCGGTGCGCCGCTCGAACGCCTTGATCAGGTCGTAATACTCGGCGTTGTCCTGTCGCTCGACGGTCTGCACCCGGGCCGAGTAGTCCACGTGGGTGACCGCCGGGATCTCGGAGCGGCGCACCTTGAGCTTCTCGATCCCCCAGCGGCTCTCCTCCTCGTCGGTGGTCGGCAGGCGGCGCTCCTGCTTGACCGGCGCCACGAGCAGCATGTAGGGGCTGTCGGCGTCGAGCTCGAACCAGTCGGCGACCCGCTCCCGCAGCACGCTGGGCGCGAACGGCCGGAAGCCTTCCCGGAATTTGATCTTGATGTTCATCTGCGACTGCATCTGGGGATTCCGGGGGTCGCCCAGGATGCTGCGCGAGCCCAGCGCGCGGGGGCCGAACTCCATCCGCCCCGAGAACCACCCCACCACGCAGCCTTCCGCCAGGATGCCGGCGGCGCGCTCGATCAGCTCTTCCCGGCCGGCGCGGTGGTACTTGGCACCCACCCCGTCCAGAAAGGTCTTGATCTGGTCCGGCGTGAAGTCCGGGCCGAGGTACGCGCCGCGCATCGCGTCGCGCGGGCCCGCCGAGCGGGGGCCCTGGCAGTGGCGGTGCCAGATCAGCTGTGCCACGCCGAGCGCGCCGCCCGCGTCGCCCGACGCCGGCTGGATCCAGAGCTGCTTGAACGGCCCCTCGCGGAGGATCCGGCCGTTGCCCACGCAGTTGAGCGCCACGCCGCCGGCCAGGCAGAGACGGTCCAGGCCGGTCTGTTTGTGGGTGGTGCGGGCCATCCGCAGCATCGCCTCTTCGCACACCTCCTGGACCGAGCGGGCCAGGTCGAGGTCGCGCTGCACCAGGTTGGTCTCGGGGACGCGGGGGGGCGCACCGAAGAGCCGGTCGAACTCCCCGTTGGTCATGGTGAGTCCGCCGAGATAGTTGAAGTACTTCTGATTCAGCACCAGCGAGCCGTCGTCCTTGAGATCCACCACCTCGTCCAGGATCTGCTTCACGTACTTGGGCTCACCGTAGGGGGCGAGGCCCATGACCTTGTACTCGCCCGAATTCACCTTGAAGCCGAGGTAGTAGGTGAAGGCGGAGTAGAGCAGGCCCAGCGAATCGGGCCAGTGCAGCTCGCTCTCGATCCGGATGTCGTTGCCTTCGCCGATCCCGATCGAGGCGGTGGCCCACTCGCCCACCCCGTCCATGGTGAGGATCGCCGCCTTGGGGAACGGCGACGGGAAGAACGCGCTCGCCGCGTGCGATTCGTGGTGCTCGGCGTAGAGCAGGTCACCGGTATACCCCAGCTCGTCCCGGAGTTGCCGGTCGAGGTACAGCTTCTCCTTCACCCACAGCGGCCCCGCCATCAGGAATGACTTGAATCCCGCCGGGGCGATGCCGAGATAGGTCTCCAGGATCCGCTCGAACTTGAGCAGGGGCTTGTCGTAGAAGCCCACGTACTTGAGGTCGTCGACTCCGATGCCGCCGGCGCGAAGGCAGTATGCCACAGCCTGTCGCGGGAACGCGGCATCCCCCTTCTTGCGGGTGAAGCGCTCTTCCTGCGCCGCAGCGACGATCTCACCGGCCCGCAGCAGGCAGGCGGCACTGTCATGATAGTAGGCCGAGATGCCAAGTATGTGCGTAGTCATAACTTATCCCCGCGCCACCAGGCGAGGGGCTGGGAGGTTCCACGAAGAGTGTGGTCGCCGGGATGCCGGGCGTCGAGGCACCCCGGGATGGCTTCCCAGGGCGCCCCTCCCGTGGGACTCGCAGGTTTCACACCGGAAACGCGGGGCCGAGCGATGAGCCGGACAGGCCCCGTAGCGCCGGGCTTCAGCCGCTGTAGGCGTCAACCGACACGTTGAGGTCCCGGCTCAGCTCGGCATCGCCGCTCAGCAGCGTCTGCCAGGTGATCTCGGGCCCCTTGCGCCCACCCTTGGGCACGATCTTCACCCCCTCGGGCGAGATCGTCACCGTGTAGAGCTTGCCCTCGACCTCCAGCTCCCGCTTGAGCGTCTTGTCCAGACGTGTGGCCATCGGGTACTCCTCCCTGTGCGTAGTCCGAGGCGGGCGCCCCGGGGTGCCGCGAGCGCGCCAGACGGGGCGTCCGCGCGTTGCCGTAGGATGGGGCCATGACCTCCGATCTTCCACCCCCCCGGGCCGAATTGGGGTGATCCGGGTCACACGGCCCGAACCGGCTCGAGGGCGTCGAGCGCCTCCAGGAGCGCGGCCGCGTCCGGGTGGCGCTGGTCCCGCTGCTTCTGCAGCAGTCGCATGACCAGGTGGTGGAGCGCGGGTGAGACCTCCGGTCTGAGCTGGGTGAGCGGCACCGGGTCGAGCGCCTGCACCGCGTGGAAGAGCGCGGCGATGGTGTCCTGACCGAACGGTCTCCGCCCGGCCAGCATCTCGTATAACACGACGCCGAGCGCCCACAGATCGGTCCGGTGATCCACCTGTTTCTCGCCCGCCGCCTGCTCCGGGCTCATATAGGCCAGCGTCCCCAGCACCATGCCGGTCCGCGTCAGGCTGGCGTCGGCCATCTTGGCGATGCCGAAATCGAGAATCTTGACCTGTCCGGCCCGTGTGATGGCGACGTTCGCCGGCTTGATGTCCCGGTGAACGATTCCGGCGGCGTGGGCGTGTCCGAGTCCGGCGGCGAGCTGGCGCGTGTAGTCGAGCGCCTCGGCCACCGGCAGCGGCCCGCGCTTGATGCGGCCCTGCAGCGTCTCCCCCTCGTAGTACGGCATCACCAGGAACAGCCGTCCGTCGGGCGCCTGCTCGACTCCGTAGATGGTGCAGATGTTGGAGTGATCCAGCGAGGCCGCGGCCTTCGCCTCCTGGAAGAACCGCTGCCGGAGCTGGGCGTCAGCGCCGACCGACGCCGGGAGGAACTTGAGGGCGACCGGCCGGTTGAGCCGCCGGTCCATGGCACGGAAGACGACCCCCATCCCGCCGCTGCCGAGCTGCTCCTGGATCTCGTAGCTCCCGACGGTCTTGCCGGGATCGTCAGCTTCCTGCTCCCGACGGCGCATGACCCGCGACACCAGGCCCGCGAGGGCGGAGGTCATCGCGGCATCGTCCCGGTCTGCCAGCAGCGCCTCGACCTCGCGCCGGAGCCCGGGGTCGTCCGCCGAGGCGCGTGAGAGCGCCGCCGCGCGCTCCTCGGGGGCGAGATCGGCGACCTCGTCGAACAGCCCCTCCACCTGCCGCCGCCGCTCGGGGCTGAGCGGAAGCCGAACGCCCGAGCGCTCGGCCGGCACGCCCAGAAACTCGCGCACCGTGGTCAGGAATCGGGGCCAGGCCGGCTCTCCTTCGAGCAGCAGATGATTCCGGCTGTCCAGGGGCACGAACCGCGCTCCCGGAATCGCGGTCGCGATGAGCCGGCCTTCGGCGAAAGGCACCCGCAGGTCGCCCTTGGCGTGGAGGACCAGGGTCGGCGCCCGCACCTGCGAGGCGATGCCGCGCACGTCGATCCGGTCGAACGCCTCGAGCATCCGGGCCGCGTTCTCCGGCGTCGCCGAGACCCGCTGCAGCTCGTTGAACCAGTCGATCTGCTCCCGGTCGGCGTCGGGAATGAAGAGCGTCGTGAAGACCTGGCGGAACGCGGGATGATCCTGGCCCCATCCGACGCGGACCATGTGGATCATCAGCTCGCGCTCTTCCATCTCTTTCGGGGTGAGCCCGCGGTGCAGCCGTCCCCGCAGGTACCCGCCATACAGAACGAGGTGGCTGACCCGCTCGGGGTGGCGCACCGCGAACGCGATGGCGATCGGCGCGCCCTGGCTGATGCCGAGGAGGGGGAATCGCTCCAGCTCGAGCGCGTCGGCCACCGCCTCCAGGTCCCGGACCCAGGCCTCCACCGACATCTCCCCGGCCGACCAGTCGGACAACCCGCATCCACGCTCGTCGTACCGGACCAGGGTGTGGTCCCGGCCGAGCTCGCGGAGCCAGTGGCGCCAGACCGGGCTGTTCCAGTCGAACTCGAGGTGGTTGAGCCAGTTGGCGGCTTTGACCAGGGGAGGGCCGCCGCCCACCGTCGCGAAGCCGATGCGCGCGCCGTCCGCGGAGGTGCAGAAGCGGATGGTCTGTCCCGGAAGACTCATGGCCCGGAGCCGCTGAAGGGTGAGCGAAGTTAGCGGCCCGCCACGGTTGCCCTCAAGGAGCCGGTGTCCGCGGGCGGACGAAACCCCTCCCCGGGCCGGGCCGTCCTGAGGAGGGTGCCCCTCACCCCGTCTCATTCCCCTCACGCGCTGAGACTGCGCCACCGGCTCGGGGGCTATCGGGAATTCCTGCCGCCGGCCATGCTCGGGACGGCCGTGGAATCGGTCTGGACTCACCTGACCGGGCCCGATGCCGGCCCGGAGGCGGCGCACCGGGTCCTGCCCGACCCGGCGTTGAGCCTGGCGTTCGCCTGCCGGCGAGAGCCGGGTGGCCGCCCCATCGATCCCCGGATGCTGCTGATCGGGCCGAAGAGCCGGCCGTTCCTCTTTCGTCCACCGGCCGGCTCCCAGCTCGTCGCGGTGCGGATCAAGCTGGAGTGGGCGGAGCCCCTGCTCGGTCTGGCGCCAGGGGAGCACCTGGATAGCCAACCCGATCTGGCATCGGTCCTCCCCCGATTCGCGGCATCGGCTCTTCCGCATCTGGAGGAGACGCTCACGCCGGATGACGCGGTGGTGGTCCTGGTGGAGGCGCTCCGGCGCTGGGTAGGGACCGAGCCCCGACATCGGCCGGGTGTGGAGGGCTTGGCGCTCGATCTGCTGCGGGCCTCGAACGGGAGGGGAGGAGTCGACGGGGTGGCCGTCCGGGTCGGCGCGTCGGCTCGCCATCTCCGCCGCTCGGTCCGGCGTCGCGCGGGCGTCTCGCTCAAGGGCTACGCCAGGACGCTCCGCTTCCTCGCGGCCGTGACCGACGCCGATCGGGCGGTGACGCCGCAG
>DATCWW010000128.1:0-11145 GCA_036566145.1 Gemmatimonadales bacterium | reverse complement strand
GCCGCCGGGTGCTGCAGGCGAGGGCCGAAGCGCTCGAGCGGATCCGACGGCGCGCGGACGACCTGCTGACCGCGCGCGCCGCCGATCCGGCGTTCCTGCCGAGCCAGGCGCAGGACCTGGAACGGGCGCTGGGGTACCTCGACGGGGCTTCTGCCGTCGTCGAAGCCCCGGCGCCGTTGGTGCCGGGCCTCCGGGCCATGCTCGAGGGCCGGGCCCGAGTCGTGGCACAGTCCATCGGCGCGGTTCGGACGGGTCTTACCATTCGGGCGGAGGGCGGCGGCCTCACCGTGGACGCCACACCGGGCGGCCGCCTCGCTCGGGCCTGGACCAGGCTCGGCATCGACCTGGCGGCGCGACTGGAGTCGATGACGTGACCGTCCACTGGGGGGACGTGAACGCGCGGGCCCGAGGACTCGGCTCGCACCTGCTCCCATCCGAGACGCTGGCGAGCGTGACCCGCCTTCACACCTGGGAGGACATGACCCGCGCGCTCACCTCGGCGGGCATCCTCCCCGATGAGGCGACCGTCGGGAGCCCGGTCGAGGTCGAGCTCGCGCTGCGCCGCTGGGCCGCAGGGGAAATTCGAGTGGTGCGGCGCTGGCTGGGATCGCGGGCAGCGGTGCTGTCCGTCGCTCTCGACGCGGAGGATCGCCGCAGCCTGCGTGCGCTGGTGCGCGGCGCCGCGGCGGGGGTACCCGCCGCGGTCAGACTGACCGGGCTGCTGCCGACCACCGCCTTGCCCGAGCGGCTGCTGCAGGAGCTCGCGGCCCGCGATCGCATCCCGGACCAAGCCGCGCTTCTCGTCGCGGCGGGACACCCGGTGGGGCCGGCGCTTCTGGTCGCGGCCGCCGCAACCAAGCCGGACCTGTTCGCCGTCGAGCTAGCCATCTCGCGGGTCTTCGCCGAGAGCGCCGCCCGCGGTGCCCGACGCGACGGAAGAGCGCTGCGTACCCATGTCGAGGCGGTGATCGATGCGATCAACTGCCGTTCCGCGCTGCTCCTCGCACACGGTGCCTCGGCGAAGTCCGCGGTGGAGGCATTCATCCCCGGGGGACGGCGGCTCACGCTGGAGCGGTTCACGGCGGCTGCCGGCGCCCCGGACCCGTTCACCGGCGCCCGGATTCTCGCCGCGATCGACGAGCGGAGCGCGGAGGCGTGGCGTGACGCGGCCGATGTCGCGGCGCTGGAGGCGGCTCTGGAGGGCGCGGAGGACCGGCGCCTCGAGCACCTCGCCCGGATGGATCCGCTTGGGCCGGCACCCACGCTGCTGTATCTCCGGCGACTCGGGGGCCAGCTGGTGGCCTTGGGCGAGGCGGTCTGGAGCCTCGACCTCGGCGTGGCACCTCCCCGAAGCAGCCGCATGGCCATCGGAGGCGTCGCATGAGGGATCGCGTGCGGGCGCTCTGCCGGCCCGGGATCGCCGCCGGCTTCCGCCTCGCGGGGCTCGATGCGGTCGAGGCCAGGGACGCCTCGGAGGGCGCGAAGCGCCTCTTCGACCTGCTGGAGGATGCCGACACCGGCGTGGTGCTGCTGCAGGAGGACTTTCATGACGCTTTGTCGGCCGCCGAGCGCCGCGCGCTCGCGCGGCGCGCCCTCCCGCTGATCGTGCCGTTTCCCGCTCCGACTCGCGTCCCGCCGGCGGAGGGCCCCGGAGCATTCATCGCCGAGCTCCTGCGCCAGGCCATCGGCTACCGCGTGAGGCTCGGTTGAGCAAGCCCCGCATCATCCGGCTCTCCGGCGCGCTGGCCGAGGCGCAACCGATGCCGGACGTCGCGCTTTACGAGCTCGTCCGGGTCGGGGCCCGCGGCCTGCTGGGCGAGGTCATTCGGATCCGCGGCGATGTCGCAACGCTGCAGGTCTACGAGGAGACCAACGGACTGGAGACGGGGGAGCCGGTGGAGCCGACCGGCCGCGCATTAACCGTCGAACTCGGTCCGGGACTGCTGGGCGCGGTCTTGGACGGCATCGGCCGTCCCCTGGGGAAGCTGGCTGAGCAGGAGGGAAGCTTCATTCACCCGGGAGCCCGGGCGGAGACGCTCGACCGCACGCTCCGTTGGCGCTTCACCCCGGCCGTGGCACCGGGTGCGCGGGTCGAAGGTGGCGACGTGTTGGGCACGGTGGAGGAGCGCCCCGGGCTCCCGCATCGAATCCTGCTGCCTCCCGGCGCCGGTGGCGTGGTGGCCGCGATCAGCGCCGGAGAGTTCCGGATCACCGACGAGATCGGCCGTCTGGAGGGCGGGGCCCCGCTGCGACTGGCCCAGGTCTGGCCGGTACGACGGCCTCGCCCGGTCGCCGAGCGGCTGCCGGACGACCGCCCCTTCGTGACCGGCCAGCGGGTGTTCGACCTGCTCTTCCCGGTGGCCGAGGGCGGTGCCGTAGTGGTTCCGGGCGGGTTCGGCACCGGCAAGACGGTGATCGAGCAATCTCTGGCCAAGTACGCCGATGCGGACATCGTGGTCTACATCGGGTGCGGCGAGCGGGGCAACGAGATGGCGGACCTGCTGCACGAGTTTCCCCGACTTACCGATCTCCGGACTGGCCGCTCGATCATGGAGCGAACCGTCATGGTGGTGAACACCTCGAACATGCCGGTTGCGGCGCGCGAGGCCTCCGTCTACCTCGGCATCACGATCGCGGAATACTACCGGGACATGGGGTACCGCGTGGCCCTGTTGGCCGACAGCCTCTCCCGCTGGGCCGAAGCGCTGCGCGAGATCGGCGCCAGGCTCTCCGAGATGCCCGGCGAGGAGGGGTATCCCACCTACCTCGGCACCCGCCTCGGGCAGTTCTTCGAGCGCTCGGGCCGGGTGCGCGCCGCCGGGGTGCCGGAGCGAACCGGGGCGCTGACGGTGGTCGCGGCGATCTCCCCTCCCGGCGGTGACCTGTCGGAGCCGGTGACCCAGGCGACCCTCCGCGTCGCCGGGGCACTCTGGGCGCTCGATCCCGCGCTGGCACAGCAGCGTCAGTTCCCGGCCGTGGACTGGAGCACCAGCTACTCGCTCCAGGCGGAACGGATTGCGTCCTGGCTCGCGCGCGAAGGCGGAGCGGGATGGTTGGACCTGCGGCGCGACCTGCTCGAGCTGCTCCAGCGGGGGCGGGAGCTGAAGGACATCGCGGGCCTCGTCGGCCCCGAAGCATTGCAGGACGCGGACCGTGTCACCTTGGAGTCGGCCCGGACCGTCCAGGAGCTGGTGTTGCGGCAAAGCGCATACGATCCTCACGATGCCGTGTCGCCGATCGCCAAGACGTTCCGGCTGGCGAGCCTGACGCTGGGACTTCACCGGGGGGCGCTCGCCCAGCTCGCGCGCGGCACCCGTTACGAACAACTGGAGCTCGGCGGGGCGCGTCGGGCGGTCGCTGCGTTCCGGAACGCGCCGCCGGAGTATGCGGAGGCGCGGCGGCAGGATGCCGAGGGTGCGCTGGCAGCTCTTTCCGAGGAGGGAGCCCGATGACCGCCGCCGTCGCCGCCCCACTCGCGCGCACCTACCAGGGCGCCGCAGGTGCGGCGGGGCCGTTGCTTTTCCTGCGCGGCACTCGGCGGGTCGTCCTTGGCGAATGGGTGCGCGTCGCGACCCCGGGCGAGCCCCCCCGCCGGGGCCAGGTCATCGAAGCCGGGGACCAGCTGACCGTGGTGCAGGTCCTCGAGGAGACCGTCGGCCTGGCGCCCGCCCGCGCGGACGTGACGCTCACCGGCGAGATGGCCTCCGTCGTCGTCGGCCGGGAGTTGATCGGCCGTGCGCTCAGCGGAGCCGGAGCGCCGATCGACGGGCTTCCTCCGCCGGTGGGCGAGGCTCTGGTCCCCATCTGGGGTGCGCCGATGAACCCGGCCCGGCGCCAGCGGCCGGCCGACTTCATCGAGACGGGCATCTCCACCATCGACGGCCTGAATACGCTGGTGCGGGGCCAGAAGCTGCCGGTGTTCTCCGGACCGGGGCTGCCGGGTCTGGAGCTCGCGGCCCGCATCGTGGAAGGTGCGCGCGCGCCGCGCGACGAGCCGTTCGCGGTGATCTTCGTGGGGATGGGGATCACGGCCCGCGAGGCCCGGGAGTTCCTCGATCGCTTTCGGGGCGCAGGAGCGATGGGCCGGAGCGTGCTCTACCTGAACGAGACCCGCGACCCGGGCATCGAACGCCTCCTGGCGCCCCGGGTGGCGCTGGCGCAGGCGGAATACCTCGCCTTCGAGGCGGGACTCCATGTGCTCGTGGTGCTGGCCGACCTCACCAACTACTGCGACACCCTGCGGGAGGTGGCGACCGCGCGGGAGGAACTGCCCGGCCGCCGAGGCTACCCCGGATATATGTACACCGATCTCGCGACCCTGCTGGAGCGCGCGGGCATTCTGGAGGGCCGGACCGGCTCGGTGACCCAGATCCCGATCGTGACCATGCCGGACGACGACATCACGCATCCGATTCCCGACCTGACCGGCTACATCACGGAAGGGCAGATAGTACTGAGCCGGGAGCTGCATCGGCGTGGCGTGAACCCGCCGGTGGATGTGCTGCCTTCGCTCTCCCGCTTGATGAACGCCGGCATCGGTGCCGCCCGCACCGTGCCTGAGCACCGGGAATGGTCCAACCAGCTCTATGCCAGTTACAGCCAGGGCCGCGAGGCCCAGCTCATGGCGGCAGTCGTGGGCGAAGCGGGGCTGAGCGACGCTGACCGGCGGGCGCTGGCGTTCGCCGAACGGTTCGAACGCGAGTTCGTGGCCCAGGAGCGACGGCGGAGCCTGGACGAGACCCTCGCCGTCGGCTGGCGACTGCTGGAGAGCCTGCCGCGGGACGATCTCCTCCGGCTCGCCGACCGGACCTGGGCCGAGCATCAGGCTCACGCGAAGCCGTCGTCCCGATGACCTCCAGACTCCGTCCCGCCGCCACCCGGCAGAACCTGCTCGCGCTGCAGCGGCGCCTCGGCCGAATCGACAAGGGCACCGGTCTGCTGCGGCGCAAACGAGAGGCGCTGGCAGCGGAGTTGTTCCGACTGGCCCGGCCGGCCGCATCGGCTCGTGCATCCATCGCCGCCCGCGCCGCCACCGCGTACCCGATTCTGATCGGCGCCCTGGGTCGCGAGGGCGCGCACGGCCTCCGAGCCCTGGGATGGCCGCCGCGGGATCTCACCGTCACGATGCGTTCGACCCAGGTCTGGGGGATCGCGGTCGCGGAGATCCTCGGCCGCCCGGCGATCCGCCGCACGCTGGAAGCACGGGGGGTGGCGCCGACCAGCGGCTCCGCCGCCGCCCAGGAGGCTGCGACCGCCTTCGAGGAGCTGACCGAGCTGCTGCTGGAGGCCGCCAACCGGGAAGCCTTGCTCCGCCGTCTGGGCGAGGCGCTCGCCCGAACGTCACGCCAGGTCAACACGCTCGAGCGCCGCCTGGGTCCGGCCCTCCGGGCCGACCTGAGCACGATCCGGCGCACGCTGGACGAGCGCGAGCGGGAGGAACACCTGCGGCTCGAGCGGCTGCTGCGCGCCAGACAGCCGGGTGGCTGAGCGGCCTCTGGCGCGCGCGCGAGCCGGGCCGTATTGTAGGTGCCCATGAAGCCCCGCAACGGTGTGTACATCGTCCCCACCCACCGCTGGTATATCGAGCGTACCGTCTGGCTGATCGCCGGACTGGTTCTCCTGGCGCTGACCGGGCTGTCCGCGGTGGTGGACGCGCGCTGGGTGCTCGGCGTCATCGTGGTGGGCGTCGCCTCGATCACGGTCGCGCTCACCGGCTTCTGTGTGGTGGGAAACATCCTCCGACTGTTCGGGTTCACCCCCATGCTCGGCCGAACCGAGCCCGGTCGGGGTAACCTGTATTTCATGCAGACCGACCGCTGGTACCTCGAACGCCGGATCTATCTCGCGGTGGGCATCAATATCTCCATCGCGTCGGTGCTGAGCCTGGTCTACACCCCGTGGTGGCTCGCCTTCACCGGGTTCGTGGGCGCCGCCATGGTCTGGTTTGCGGTCACAGGGTTCTGCATCATGGCCAACGGCCTGTATTGGCTCGGCGCGGAGCCGCGCCTGGCTCCTCTCAACAAGCCGGCGGAGGCTCCATCACCGACAATGCCGCGCGGGGCACGCGCTTAAGGCGGCCACTACGAGTCGAACGGGGGCGGCTCCCTTGGGGGGCCGCCCCCGTTTCGTATGGCGAACGGCCACCGAGACGCTACTCCGGGATCGAAGCCCCGTGGCAGGTGCTGCACATGGACGGCGCCTTGCGGCGGAGCGTTGCAGGATCGAAGCCGGGCCCGTGAGGATTGAACCGCCGGCCGCCCTGAGCGGAGTGACAGACGAGGCAGTCGCGATCGGAGTGGCAGGTGACGCAGCTCTCCAGGCTCTGCCGGGCGGCCTGACCGTGGTTGATCAGAAACTCCTGCTTCGCGTCGTGGTATCCCGTTCCCCGAAGCCCGCGGGACGACACCAGCCCCGCGCTCAGATGGCAGTTGGTGCAGAACTGGGCCTGGTTATGGCAATCGGCACAGGAGCTCTCCCGGGAGTACGCCGCGCTCGGATGGGTGGTCAGGAAGCCGGCCGGATGGTACCCTGGAGTTGCGTCCGCCGGGTCGGGACGGTGACAGGTCAGACACTCGCTCCGGGCGTGACAGGCGGCACAGCTCTGCGGCCGCGCGCTCGCCGGCTGGGCGTGCAGCTCGGAGAAATCGGCCCCGTGCGACGCCGGCCGCTCGCGGGTCGTGCGCGCACCGTTGCCCCGGCCGGGCCCGGCGACCGCGAGGGTCTGGGCGACGGCCGGCTTCGAGACGTGACAGGCCAGGCAGCTCCCCTGCGTGTGGCAGGTCGCGCAGGCCTGGCCGGTACGACCCACATCCTTGCCGTGCCGAGTCAGCCAGCTGGCGTTGCTGTGGCTCGCCGGTGCTTTGAGCTCGGCGGTGAGCGCCAGGGATCGCGGGTCGAGCGCGAGGGCCTGGATCGTCTGGACCTCGGGCGCGTTGACGTGGCACTCGATGCAGAAATCGCGCGCGTGACACGTCGCACACGAGGCAGCCACCGGACTCCCGCCCGCCCCGGCGAGTTTGCCATGCTCGCGACCGGCAAAGTCGGGCCGGCGATGCGACTCGGGCGCGTCGAATTCGGCCACGTCGGCGCGCGTCAGGCTCACCGCCTGGACCAGGGGCAGGTGACAGCTGGCGCAGGCGGTGTCCGGTGCCTCGAGATGCGCGGTCCGAATAGCGTGACAGTTGAGACAGTTGCCCACGACCGCCCGGCTCACCCGCATCCGGTCGTCTCCGGGAGCGGTATGGCATGCCGCGCAGGCAAGTGTCGAGTCCCGCCCCACCGCCCGCACCAGGTCCGCCGTGTGGCCGCTGTGGGTGAAACGCAGGTTGCCGGGACGGGGGCTCGAGGGCGGCGCCCACTCCACCTTCTTCTCGACCACCCCGTCATGGCACTCGGTGCAGTCGTTCGCGGCAGGGTAGAGTCCCTGCTGCGCGTCCACGGCGCCGGCATGGCAGCCGGTGCAGCTCGGGAACAAGGCGCGGTGTTGCCAGTGATCGAAGCGATCCTGGGACACGCGGGCCAGGATGCGTCCGGTCGCGCTGACGGCCGCGAGGACCAGGAGGGTGACGACGACGCGGAATCTCACCGCCCACCCGCCGGGGGAGGCCGCCGGAGCGCTTTGGGGAGCGGCGCGAAGTCGGTCTGACTCCGGAAGAACAGGGTGACCCGGGCGTTGAGTCGGGTTTGGCTCCAATCGAAGGCAGCGGGATCGGGCCGGTCGTGGGACTCCCAGTATTGAGCCGCGCCGAGGCCCAGGCGGATCCGGTCGACCGGGCGCCACTCGGCGTCGAGCCCGATCACATCCGCCGAGGCCTCATTGAACCGGAACTCCAACGGGCGGTCCAGGGTCGAGCCGTACGCTGCCAGGGACAGCTCCGGCCGGGGGGTGAAGGTGACGGATCCGTCAAACCCGTGAGATGAAGCGCCGGGGCCGTACTCCTCGCGGTAGCCCACGTCGAAGCTCCACAAGCTGGACGGCGTATAGGTCACGCCGAGGGCAGCCCGCCAGCCGTCGTGGTCCACATCGACCAGTGGCGTCTCGGTCTCGGTGTTGGAATAGACGTACCGCTCCCACCGGCCGCGCACCTCGATCCGGGACCAGGGCCGGATCCAAGCAGCGGCGTTCACGGCGTGATACGGGACCGGTGAGAAGGCGCCCCAGATCGTCCAGAGGTCGAAGTAGGGCCGGTACTGCCGCGCGCCCGCCGCGACCGTCAGCCAGGGAACCGTGTACCGGACGGTCGCGTCGGCGTTGCCGAACCAGGTGTTGGCGAGATCGTAGTCCGCGCCCGCGTCCAGGCTGATCCGCTGTGTCGCCCGGAGCCGGAGGGAGAGGGCCGCGCGCTCGGAGACGAAGTTCCGGGAGTCCTGGTCCACCTCCCGTTGATACTCCAGTCGGACATCGCCCTCGGACCCTGTCCACGCCACGGCGCCGCCGGCGACGATCTGGCGACGGGAGGGCTGAAAGGCGTCGATGGGATCGAGCACCGGGCTGGTCACCGGCAGCGCGCTGGCTCGGGCCAGTCCCAGGCCCCCGTAGACTTCCCCCTCCAGTCCCCAGCGGGACGCTCGCCCTACCACTTTCCCGCCGTCGAACCCCGTCACCCCCAGCCGCTGGGTCAGCAACAGCCGACCGGCACGCACGGCCAGCATGCCGCGCGAGTACTCGGCATACCCTTCGATCAGCTGGACGGCCGGGTCGAGGCCGGGCCAGCCGTCGTCACCCAGATCGGTACCGACCCGTCCATTGACTCGCACGCTCAAGCCCGGCACGCCGAGGCCCCACAGCGTGAGGTCGGCGGAGGTCACCAGGGGGCCGGCCGTGAGCTCCGGACCGGGGCGGAAAAAGAAGCAATAAGCGTTGCCGGAAGGGCACCGCACCGCGAATCCGTCCGGGGTCCCCGGGCCGCCGCCAGGCCCGGTCACCACCGATGCGAGTGGAATGCTGTCCATCAGTACGCCGCGGTACGCGGCGCGCTGCACCCGCGAGTCCAGCCGGAGGACGTAGCCCTGCGCCGCCGCCGGGGGCGAGACGAGGCACGCCAGCACGCCCGCAAGCGCGATCCCGGCGAAAACCCGTCTCATCACGACCCTCGGCCCGTCAGGTGCGCGCGGTACTCCTCCGGGGAGCTCTGCAGGTGGCAGGCGGTGCACTCCTTGGGGCCGTAGTGGTCGACCTTGGCCTCATGACAGGTCAGGCAGAACGACCGCGAAGGCTGCAGAGCCGCCACGGTCGCGGCGGTGTGACAGGCATCGCATGCCTGGTGGGCGTCGACCGGCGGCGCGTGAGCCTGGACGATGTGCTCGGTCCGGTGGCAGGCGGCACAATCGCGACCGGCAGTGTGGTGATCCTCGTGGCAGGCCGTGCAGGCCGATGAGGCAGGGCTGGGGTCGAGCGAAACCGGGCTGTCGTGGCACTGCACGCAGCCGACGTCGCGGTGGGCCTGGTGATCGAAGCCCACCTCCCGCGCACGGGGGCTTTGACGGGGGACCTGGACCTGTACCGTGACGGGCCGTGCCGGGGAGAGCTCCTCCGCTTGATGGCATGTTGTGCAATCAGCCTTGGCCGGACGCTGATGATGGCAGATCTGGCAGCCCCGCGGCGGTTCGAAGGTCAGGCTCTTCGTGCGCGAGGTGGTCGTGTGACAGGTGATACAGGCGAGTCGGCGGTGTGTCTTGTGGGAAAAGCTGTCGGACGGTGAGGCGGGCAACGGGCTCGTCCCGCCGGGCGGATCGTCCGGCGGCGGACGGTCTCCCATGCCACGGGAGCGGTCCGGCTCCACCAGACTGCTCGTCTGCTGCAGCGCCTTGGTGGTGTCGAACGGGAGGGGAGGCTTGATCGTGCCCCCGCCTTTGCGCACCTCGGTGTGGCAGCCGGTGCAGTCGCTCGCGTCTACCCGTGCGGAGTGCGGCTCGTGACAGGTCCGGCAGCGCTGGGCCACTCCCTTATGCGCCTTGCCGACGTGGAACGGTACGTCCCGCCACCCGGCGTGACACTGGGCGTCGGTACACGACTTCCGCGCGTCCGTGGGCTTCACGTCGGTGTGCGGGTTGTGGCACATCCCGCAGGAGCCGCCGTGGGGCTCCTTGGCCGGATCGAACGTGGCGAGAAGGTTCCGCATCTCGTGACAGCCGAAGCATTGGCGCTCGGCCGGCCGCAGCGTGGCCGAGGCGGAGTCGCGCGTGACGAACTGCGCCTCGGCCGTGAACTGATGGCACGAGTTGCAGTAGAGCTCCTCCTCGTTGGGCAGCGGCTCGTTCGACCGGAAGCGGGCGGCCATCCGGCCCAGCCGGATCTTCACGTCGTCGGTGAGATGACAACCCTTCTGGGCGCAGGTGGTGTCGGCCGGCTGGAAGCGATGCGCGGTACGGGCGTGGCAGGTGAGACAGGCCACGTCCTTGAGGGCCGAAGAGTCGGACTCGAGATGCACGCGGTGTCCTGCCGTGGAGGCGATTCGCTGCCAGGTCTTCTTCGCTGCCCCGGTGACATGGCAGCCTTCGCAGGTCTTGCGGGGGACCTTGGAGTGCGGCGGCACTTCCTCGGGTCGGTCCGCGATCCAGAAGAACAACTCCTTGGCTTGAGCCTTGATCTCGAACGGGTGACACGCGTGGCAGGATAGGGAATCGTGGGCCCCCTCCATCTTGTTCACCAGCAGGTAGGTGCCGGTGTCGGGCTTCACCCAGGCCTGGCCACTGGGCACGAAGATGTGGCACCCTCGGCAGAAATCGTTGTCATGCATCATGTAGTTGTTCGCGGCGACCCCTCCGCCGACGAGCAACAGAAGCAGCGCTCCCACCACGCCGATGAGCCCCAGCTTCACCACCCGGTCCCGGGTGCCCAGCCACCGGGCAATGGTGCTTCGACGACGCCAGAGCAGGGTCAGCACGGCCACACCCGCCATCGCCCCGACCACGATGCCGGTGATCATCACCCAGCTGGGTCGCTGGAAGATCCATTGGACGATGGGAACGAGCGGGTCGGGCACGACCGACTTCACCACCACCGAGTCGATGAAGTGGCCGGTGAGCGTGTCCTGCTGTTGACTGGCGAGGAGCCAGGGCCTGATGGCGTCGGTCATGCAGGTCCTGTTAGCACAACCGGCCCCTACCCATGATGTCGGGGCGGGGCCGGTGAAGTGAGCTCTA
>DATCWW010000107.1:0-10975 GCA_036566145.1 Gemmatimonadales bacterium | reverse complement strand
GTGAGCGCGCCGCCGCCGGCGGGCACCTGCTCCCCCGGCTTCCCGGTCGCGCCGGACACCATCGTCTTGTCGCCGCCGCCACCACCGCAGCCCGCCAGCAGGGCGAGCAGGGCGAGGCGCGAGCCGGGTTGTCGCATGGCTGTCCTCACTTTTCCGCGAGCGCCTTTCCACCGGCCTTGAGCGTGCCGAGCCGAGCCTGCACCAGCTTGACGACGTCGGCGGGGAGCGGCGCGTACTTGAGCCCCTCGGCCATCTGCTGGGCCTCGGGCGTGATCATCCAGGTCAGAAAGTCCTTGAGCAGTTTCGCCTTCGCCGCGTCTTTCGCGTCCTTCTGGACCAGGAGCCAGGTGAACGAGGCGATCGGATAGGCGTCGTCACCCGGGGGGTTGGTGATCGAGACTCGGAAATCGGTATCGGGTTTGAGCTTCGCGCTGGCCGCGGCGGAGGTGACCGACGCGAGCGAGGGCACGATGAACTTCCCGGCCGAGTTCTGAATCTGCGCGAAGCCCAGGCCGTTCGAGAGGGCGTAGATGAGCTCGACGTACCCGATCGCGCCTTCGGTCTGCTTCACCTGCTGGGTCACACCCTCGTTGCCCTTGCCGCCGAGCCCGACCGGCCAGTTGACCGAGGTGGCGTAGCCGACCTTGTCGCGCCATTCGCGGGAGAACTTGTTGAGAAAATCGGTGAAGATGTAGCTGGTGCCGGACCCGTCGGACCGGTGCACCACCACCAGATCGAGGTCGGGCAGCTTCACGCCGGGGTTGAGCCTGGCCAGCTTGGGGTCGTTCCACTTGATGATCCGCCCCATGAAGATGTCGACCAGCGCGTTCCCGTCGAGCTTCAGCTTGGTATCACCGAGCGCGGGCAGGTTGTAGGTGACCACCACGGCGCCGAGCACCGTGGGGAGGTGGAGCACGTTGCCCTGCACCGCGGCAATCTGGCTCTCGTTCATCGGGCCGTCGCTCGCGCCGAAGTCCACCGTGCCCTCGGTGAACTGACGGATGCCCCCGCCCGAGCCGATCGACTGGTAGTTGATCTGGACGCCGGTCTTCTTGTGGTACGCGTCGAACCATTTGGTGTAGATCGGATTGGGGAAGGTGGCGCCGGCGCCGGTGAGGCCCTGCGCCGCCGCTGGTCTGCCCGTCACCATCGCCAGGCCGACCAGCGCCGCCGTGATCCGAAGGGTGTTTCGCATGATCGTGTCCTCGCCGACTAGAAGTTGACCGCCAGCATGCTGCGAACGCCGCTGATGCTGGGTGTGATGTCATCCTGGAAGCTCTCGCGCTCGTAGCCGACCCGGAACCACGCGCGGCTGGAGAAGTACACGCCGAGGGCGGCGGTCATGGTGGTGACCCGGTCGCTGTCGGTATCGCTGTCGGGGTCGGCGAGGTCGAACCGGAATGAGGGCTCGACCGCGTAGAGCCAGGCGGTGGGGCTCTTCATCCGGATGTTGTACGCGGCGAGGGCCTGGAAGCCCCGCATCTCGGGCTTGGCCACGGTGGCGTTGTCGCCCTGGAGGTATTCGGCCAGGGCCCACAGCCCCTCGTCGCCGACCTTGCCCCACTGCGCGTCGAAGCCAAACGCGGTGTTGGTGAAGCCCGAGTCCACCACGCCGGCGTTGGTGACGATGGCATCGTGGGTGAACCAGGACGCGCCCACGTCGAGCTTGGGGGTCACTGCGAAGGTCCCGCGGGCGCCGAAGCTCTTCTTGTTGTTGACGTCGTTCAGGCTCTCACCCTGGCCGTTGTAGGCACCGAACTTGAGGGTGACCATCCGCAGATCGTCGAGCTTGTGCTCCACCCGCAGGCTCGCGCCCACGTCGTGGGAGAGAAACCCCGCGGCGGCGAAGATGTCGTTGGAGGCCCGGGCGACGAGCCCCTGCCCGGCACCACGCTCCATCGAGGGCAGGTTGGTCGAGGAGGTGAGCTCGTAGCGGCTGTACGGGCGCTTCTCCTGGCCGCCGCGGAGATAGATGGCGGTCTTCTCCCCCTCGGGTCCGAAGCGCACGTCGATCCAGGCGTCGCGGAGCCGGAGGCCGCTTCGGCCGGTGGTGGTGCAGGTGACCGCGGGCGTTCCGCCGCCCGGGGGCACCGGGGCGGAGGTACAGGTGGTGGTCGCATTGAGCGGCCGGCCGCCCTCGAACGAGGGCTGGATGAAGACCGAGACATTCTCCGAGATCTGCCCTCGGGCCTCGACCCGGGCTCGACGGATGAAGAAGTTGCTCTCCGGACCGAGCGCGGGTGCGTAGTCCGAATTGTCGAAGAAGTAGAACTGCTCCTGGAGCCGGCCGTTCAGCTTGACGTTGGGATAGGTCGTCTGTGCCGCCACCGCGGTGGCCAACCCAAGGCCGCAGAGACCGAGAACGACGAGAGTCCGAGAAGCCGAGGCGCGCATGTCCGCCCTTTCCATCGGAAGGGAGTAGCCAGCAGGATTGGGGGGCAAAGAGCGCCGAAACGGTAACGAAATCCACGCTCTCATGTAACAGACTGGTAAACCAGAGCACCCGCCCGAGCCCGCTACAGGCTCCTGCGGGGCGATCAGGGCCTGCGCACAACCCTCCCGCCGGTCGGTCACACCCCGCCGCACCACTTGGTAACGACTCCGCCCCGACCGGCCGGCGCTCCACCGCCGTGACCGGACTGTTGCGTTCCCGTGCCCATCTGGAAACGGGCCAGGGCGACTTTCGGGCCGTTCACGCCGCCCCGGCGGAGACCGGTCCCCCTCCTTCCTCTCGACGACAATGCGCTTTCGATCCCTGGTCCGCTACAGCGTCGCTCTCTTGCTGGGATTCCTGCCGGCCCGCTCGGTCTGGGCCCAGGGCACCGGTCGCATCGTCGGCCGGGTGGTCGATGCGGAGCAGGGCCAGCCCGTCGCCGGGGCCCAGGTCGACGTCGTTGGCACCGAGATCCACGCCGTCTCGGCCGTGGACGGGCGATACACGCTCGATCACGTCCCCACGGGGCCGACGTCGATCCGGGTGCGGATGATCGGGTTCGGGCCCAAGACGGTGACCGGCGTCGTAGTTCCGAACGGCGGGACGGCCTCGCAGGACGTGGCGCTGGCGGCCGAGGCGGTGCAGCTGGCGGAGATCTCGGTGAGCGCGGCGTCGGAGCGCGGAACGGTGAACCGCGCGCTGGAAGAGCAGCGCAACGCAGTCAACATCGTGAACTCGGTGAGCGCCGAGCAGATCGCCAGGAGCCCGGACGGGGACGCCGGCCAGGCGATCCAGCGGGTGAGCGGCGTGACCGTGCAGGACGGCAAGTACGTCTTCGTCCGGGGCCTGGGCGAGCGTTACACCACGACCTCGCTCAACGGCACCCGGATCCCGAGCCCGGAGCCGGAGCGGAAGGTGGTCCCGCTGGACCTCTTCCCGGCCTCGCTGCTCGAGGGGATCACCACCTCGAAGACCTTCACGCCCGAGCAGCCAGGCGATTTCAGCGGCGCCCAGGTGGACGTCAAGACCCGCGAGTTCCCGGCCCAACCGGTGGTCAACTTCTCGGTATCGGCCGGCCTCAACAGCTCGGCCACCGGGAAGCACCTGGCGAAGGCGCCGACCACGGGCACCGAGTGGCTGGGCTTCGCCGGCAGCGAGCGGCAGCTGCCCACCAGCGTGAAGGACGCGGGCGATCTCCGCGGCATCACGGTGCCGGAGATGAACGACCTGATCGGCTCCTTCCGCAACGTCTGGAGTCCCAACAACGGCGACGGCGCCCCGAATGGCGGGATGGGCGTCTCGCTGGGCGGCGAGGGGCCGGTGTTCGGTCAGCCGATCGGGTACATCGGCTCGCTGAGCTACGACCTGAGCCAGGAGATCCAGAAGGACCTGACCCGCGGGCTGGCCAAGAACGGGCCCGAGCCGGGCACGGCGGTCCCGTACAACACGTACCACGGCTCCGCCGCGCGTAACTCGGTCCTCTGGGGCGGGCTGCTCAACCTCAGCACCCGGATCGGCGAGGGGACCAAGCTCTCGTTCAACAACACCTATACCCGCTCGGCCGACAACGAGGCGCAGGTCCTGAACGGGGACAACGAGGAATTCTCCCAGTTCAATCCGCTGGCGCTCGCGCGGCTGGATTTCGTGGAGCGCGCGGTGCGGTCGAACCAGGTCCAGGGTGAGCACCTGTTCGGCGAAAAACAGATGGTCAACTGGTCGGTGACCAACGCCGGGGTGGACCGCAACGAGCCGGACCGGTCCGACGTGGGCTACACCGCGAAACCCGATGCCACCGGCCAGCTGGTCCCGGCCACCTGGGTAGGCCAGCCGCGCTTCGCCACGCGGACTTTCAGCGACCTGCACGAGACCAGCTGGGACCTCGGCGCCAACTACCGGCTGTTCCTGGGATCGCCCTCGACGCCGGTGGCGCTCAAGCTGGGCGGGGCCTTCCGGGACACCGACCGCGACGCCGACACGCGGGCGTACGACCTGTACAGCGTGGCTCTCACCAATGCGGAGAAGTCGGTCCGGCCGGAAGAGCTCTTCACTCCGACCAACATCGACAACAGCGACTTCATCCTCAACGCGAACGCCAACGGCGGGCAGTACACCGCCGCCGAGAAGATCACGGCCGGATATGCGCAGGTGGAGGTGCCGCTGACCGCACGGCTCCAGCTCATCGGCGGCGCCCGGGTCGAGGAGTGGCACCTCGATCTCGACGCGCTGACGACGCAGGGGGCTCCCTCCGAGTCCCGGCGTCGCAACACCGACATCCTGCCGGCCGTGGCCCTGACCTACCACCTGACGCCCGACCAGAACTTCCGACTCTCGGCGACCCAGACCCTCTCCCGGCCCGAGTACCGGGAGATGGCGCCGATCGCCTACTTCGAGCAGGTGGGCCTGGCCACCACGATCGGCAACCCGGATCTGCAGCGGGCGCTGATCCAGAACTACGACCTGCGCTGGGAATGGTTCCCCGACGCCGGCGAGGTGCTGAGCCTTGGCGTGTTCGCGAAGACGTTCACCGACCCGATCGAGAAGGTGATCATCCAGTCCACCGGCACCAACATGCTGAGCTTCGTGAACGCGGAGTCGGCCCACAACTACGGTGCCGAGATCGAGATGCGGAAGGGACTCGGGTTCCTGGCCCGCGGCCTCGCGGCCTTCAACGTCTTCGCCAACACCACCCTGATGACCAGCGAGATCACCCCGGGAAACGAGGGAATCTCCGCGCTCACCAACAGCAACCGGCCGATGGTGGGGCAGTCCGAGTACGTGGTCAACGCCGGCCTGGGCTACGGCAGCCGGTCGGGCTCGTGGGCCGCCACCCTGCTCTACAACGTCGCGGGACGGCGCATTCTCGAGGCCGGGTCGGGCGGGCTGCCCGACGCCTATGAGGAGGCCCGCCACCTGGTGGACGCGTCGGTGCAGGTCCCGGTGACCTCGACCTTCAACCTCAAGCTGGACGCCAAGAACCTGCTGGATTCGCCCTATCGGATGACGCAGGGCGAAGTCCTGCGCACCCGCTATCTCAGCGGCCGGGTGTACGAGGTGGCGCTCTCGTGGCGGCGCTAGGGCCGATTGACGCGATTGTGACAACCGCGTGCGCTGACCGAAACGGGCGGGCGCACCTTTGGCCACGAGCAGCAAACAGCATGACTCACTCAACTTCTCAGAGGGAACGATGATGCCGACCCGTATGCGCTTCAGCTGGGTCTGGGCGATCGCGGCAGCGGGCACGCTGGCCGCCTGCGGCGATGACAACGGTGGAACCCAACCGACGACCCTCGACCCGCCCACGGGCCTGACGGTGGAACAGGCCGGCGCCGAGGGCGCCACGGTGTCCTGGACCGCCGCCAGCGGCGCGACCGGGTACCTGGTGCAGCGGGCCGGGTCGGACGATCCGGGCAACTACGCCACCCTGGGCGGCGGCGTGGTGACCGGGACCAGCTTCGACGACACCGGCCTCGACGCCGGGATCGAGTACAGCTACCAGGTCGCGTCGGTCTCGGCCACCGACACCAGCGCCTACACCAGCCCGGTCACCTTCACCCCGGGCGAGCCGGGCGCGGCGGTGGATACCATTTCCGGGGACATCACCGCCGACCGAACCTTGTTCGCGGACACGCTCTACGTGCTGAGCGGGTACGTCAAGGTCCAGAACGGCGCGACCCTCACCATCCAGGCCGGCACCAGGATCGTGGGCGACACCGCCGCCGTCGGCAGCTCGCTCTGGATCCTCCGCGGCGCGAAGATCGAGGCCAACGGGACGGCGGCCGCTCCGATCGTCTTCACCTCCGCGAAGTCGGCGGGTGACCGGCAGCCCGGTGACTGGGGCGGGATCATCATCGTCGGCAACGGCACCATCAATCGGACCGGGGCAAACATTCAGACCGAGGGTGGGGCCGCCGGTGAGTCGGAGAACTACGCGGGCGGCACCGACGACACCGACGACAGCGGCACGCTGCGCTACGTCCGCATCGAGTTCGCCGGCTTCGACGTGTCGAACGGCGCCGGCCAGGAGCTGAACTCGCTCTCGAGCTACGCCGTCGGCCGCGGCACCACCTACGAGTACATCGAGAGCCTGGCCGGCCTGGACGATTCGTTCGAGTACTGGGGGGGCGCGGTGGACGGCCGGTATCTCGTCTCCTACGAGTCGGGCGACGACCACTTCGACTGGACCGAGGGGTACCGGGGCCGCAACCAGTTCCTCATCGCGTTCCAGAATAACCGGCTCCTCCCGGCTCCCGGCTCCGGCGTCGTCTCGGCCGACCCGCGCGGCTTCGAGGGCGACGGCTGCGATCCGGCGGTGGCCGGGTGCGTCCTCGCGGCGGACGCGACGACCAGCTCGCCGTACAGCATGCCGGTGTGGGCCAACTTCACCATGGTCGGCCCGGCGCCGGTCGCCGGCTGGCCGGACGACGGCAACGGCGCGGTGCTGCGGCGCGGCACCGGCGGCACCCTGTTCAACGGCGTGCTGGCCCGGTGGAAAGGCATCGCCATCAACATGCGGGATGACTGGACCGACTCGCTGTTCGAGCAGCGCGACTCGCTCAACATCGCGAACCTGGTCCTGGCCGGGAACGGCTTCAACTTCGACACCGTCGGCGCCGGGTTCGCGCAGGACACCAAGTTCGGCGCGGCGAATGCGATCCAGGCGTTCGATGCCGGCACCGACGTGGCCACGCTCCTCGGCATCAACATCACGCCGACGTCGCTCGACTGGACCCCGGCGGCGGGCACGCCGGTCGACGGCACCGGCAGCGCGCAGGTGCCGGCCCACTTCACCGCCCGCACGGCGAACTTCTTCGGTGGGCAGATGGAGCAGACCGACTATATCGGCGCCGCCGAGCCGGGTGGCGCGAAGTGGTGGGACGGCTGGACGAATTACGAGATCAACTGAACCACGGTGTTCGTGCCGCGAGGAGTCATCGTCGATGATGTCGTTTGGAAGGACCTGCGTGGTCGGCGGCATCCTGGCACTGGTGCTGGGCGGCTGCCACCCCCGGCCCAAGCCGGCTCAGGGCGAGGCGGCCAAGCCGCCGCACACGCCGACCCGGGTGGACAGCGCGGTGCCGAGGGAGGTCGCCCTGGCCCGCTTTCAGCAGGCCAGCCAGCGGGCCACCGCGTTCGAGGGTGGAGCGCCGAGCCGGGATGCGCTGGTCCGCGCCTTCGTGCGCGCGGTGGAGACCAAGGACACCACCACGCTCCGCCGGCTGGTGATCTCGCGCGGGGAGTTCGCCTACCTCGTCTACCCGACCAGCGCGCAGGGGCTACCGCCGTACAATCTGAGCCCGGATCTCTACTGGTTCATGACCGTGGAGCAGTCCAACCGGGGGGTGCACCACCTGGTGAACGAGCTGGGCGGGAAACACCTCTCCTACGCCGGGTACCGCTGTCAGGGTGATTCGACCGTCGAAGGAGAGAACACCCTCTGGGGGCCCTGCCTGATCCACACCCTTCAGCGCGGGGGCGACACGCTCCCGCAGCGCCTCTTCGGTCCGATCGTGGCCCGGGGCGGTCGCTACAAGTTCCTGAGCTACGGCAACAAGCTCTGAGCGTCGAGCGCTCCGCCTCAGCCGGCCAGCAGCGCGGCGACGGTGCCGAGCGCCACGAGCTGCCCGGCGACGACGTCGCTGGGATAGTGCACCCCGAGGCGCACGCGGGAAAATCCCACCGCGGCGGCGAGCAGCATCAGCAGGGGTGCCCACCCGGGAAAGACGACGGCATAGGCCAATGCAACGGCCATCGCCGCGGTGGCGTGCCCCGAGGGAAAGGAAAACCGGTCCGGCTCGCGCACCAGCGCCCGGCCCGGCTGCAACAGGGAGGGCCGTCCCCGCCCGGCGGCTCGCTTGAGGAGCTGAACAAGGAGGTGGGACAGGATCAGCGAGACGACGGCCAGGCGCGAAGCCCGGCGCAGCTCGCCCCCGCCGAGCGAGGGCAGCGCGGCCGCCAGCAGGCTGCTCATCGTGCTGCCGAGATGGGTCACGCCCGCCCACACCGTCCGGAAGGCGGGCGGAGCCGTCGGATCGATCGCGCAGCGCACCAGGAGCGCCCGATCGTGCGCGCCGAACCGGTCCACGAGCCGGGTCAGCAGCGGTGCCGTCATGAGGATGCCGAATGCTACGGCCGCTCTGCCACCCGCTCGCCGCGGTTGCGATACGGCGGCGTAACGCGCCCGACCCCCCGCTCAGCCGGATCGAGACCTGCCGGTCACCATCCCGTGACCGGCCGGGGGCACCTTGCGGCACCCGCTCCCCGGAAGCGCTCATGCGCGTGCTGTTTTGCACCGATACCTACCCGCCGCAGGTGAACGGCGTGTCCATCGTGACCGCCCAGTCCGTCACCGGCCTGCTCCGCCGCGGGTGGAAGTGCGCCGTCCTGGCGCCGCGGTACCCGGCGGAGGCCCACGCCACCTGGGGCGACGGAGACCGCGGCGGGGGTCCGGCTCTGCTGGCGGACTTCCCCAGCGTCGCCCTCCCCGGCTATCCCGAGATCCGCATCGCTCTCCCCCGCGCCCACGTCGTCAACCGCCTCATCCGGGAGTTCGAGCCCGACCTGGTGCACAGCGAGACCGAGTTCGGCATCGGCCGCGCGGGGCAGGCGGCCGCCCGGCGGGCCGGCATTCCCACCGTCTCCAGCTATCACACCGACTTTTCCCGGTACGCCGAAGCGTACGGCGCCCGGCCGCTCAAGGTGCTGGTCGGCGGCCTGATCGCGCGGTTCCACCGGCGGAGCCGCCGAGTGTACACGCCCTCGATGCCGGCCCGCACCGACCTGCTCCGTCTGGGCGTCGCCGAGGTCGAGATCTGGGGGCGAGGGGTGGATACGGAGCACTTCCACCCCGGACGCCGGAGCGACGCGATGCGCGCGGCGCTCGGGATGGGCAGCCGATTCACCTTCCTGCACGTCGGACGGCTCGCGGCGGAGAAGCGTCCCGAGCAGGTGATCGAGGCGTACCGGATGGCCAGCACCATGGTGCCGCGGGGCGTGCTGCATCTCGTGATCGCCGGCACCGGGCCGAGGGAGGCGGCGCTCCGCGCCTCCGCTCCTCCAGGCGTCACCTTCCTCGGGGTGCTGGACCGCCAGAGCCGGCTGCCCGACCTCTATGCGAACGCCGACGCCTTCGTCTTCACCTCGGTCACCGAGACGTTGGGACTGGTCGTGCTGGAGGCGATGGCCAGCGGCCTGCCGGTCATCGCGGTGCCCGCGGGCGGGGTCGCCGACCATCTGCGCGACGGGCGGAACGGCATGGCCTGCAAGGAAGGAGACATCGACGGGATGGCGCGGGCCATGGTGACGTTGGCGACCGAGTGGGAGTTCCGGCAGCACCTCGCCTGCGGGGCGCGCCGGACTGCCGAAGCCCTCAGCTGGGAGACCGAGCTCGACCGGCTCGACCTGAGCTATCGTGAGGTGTGCGCCCGCGCCGCTCAGGCCGCATCGGGAAACCAGCAGGTGACCGTCGTCCCCCGCCCCCGCTCGCTCTCGGCGTAGACCCGGCCCCCGTGGGCCTCCACCAGATGCTTCACGATCGCGAGCCCCAGGCCGGTCCCGCCTTCCTCCCGGGAGCGCGAGGTATCCGCGCGGTAGAACCGCTCGAAGATCCGGGCCAGGTGCTCGTGGCCGATCCCGGTCCCGGTGTCCCGCACCGACACCGCGATTCCGCCGTCGTCCCGCCGGGTGCTGCAGGTGATCCGTCCGCCCGCCGGGGTGTAGCGCAGCGAGTTGTCGAACAGGTTGGTGAGGACCTGGCGCACCGCGTCGAGATCGGCGCAGAGCTGCTCGGCGTCGGGCGTCGTCTCGAGGTCGAAGGCGACCCGCTGGGCCTCGGGGCGGGCGGCCAGCGCCGCCCACGACTCGCGCGCGACCGCCGGAAGATCGAGGTCGGTGCGGACCGGCTGCCACCGGCCCGACTCGATCCGGCTCAGGTCGAGCAGGTCGTCGACCAGACGCTGCATTCGGCGGGCGTTGCCCAGGATGGTAGTGAGGAACTGCCGCGTGGTCTCCCGGCTGGGAGTGTCGCTCAGGAGCGTCTCGGCGTAGCCCGAGATCGAGGTGAGCGGCGTCTTGAGCTCGTGGGAGACGTTGGCGACGAAGTCACGGCGGATCGCCTCGAGCCGGCGCACGTCGGTGACGTCGTGGATCACCAGGACCGCGCCGCCCGCGGGCAGGGGACGGGCGTTGAGCAGCAGGGAGCGGTTGTCCATCTCGACCTGGCGGTCCTCCACCGTGCCCCCGCCGAGCACCGCGTCCACCACTTCGCGCGCCGCCTTGACCCGGAAGAGCTCGGCCAGATCGGGGAGCGGATCGGCGGCGGCGTACCCCAGCAGCCTGCGGGCGGCCGGGTTGGCGGTGACGATCCGGCCTCGGCCGTCGGCGGCGATCACGCCCTCGACCATGGAGGAAACCAGCGCCGCCGACTCGGCCTGCTCCCGGCGCAGCTCGGCGAAGCGGTCGTTGAGCTGGCCGTGCATCTGCCGCAGCGCCTGCACCAGCGCGTCCACGTCGGGCACCCCCGAGCGGGGGAAGCGCGGCGGCGAC
>DATCWW010000106.1:0-5033 GCA_036566145.1 Gemmatimonadales bacterium | reverse complement strand
CAGCGACAGGATGCTCTTGAAGTCGGTCTTGGGCGCGCCGAACGTCAGGTCGAGGTCGAGGTCGTCCCCCACCGAGGCGGCGGAGCCGGAGAGCGCCAGGGTGAGGTCGTTGAGCCGGAGCCCGCTCTGTTTCAGGGTCACCGCCTTCTTCACCATGTCGGCCGCGGCGTCCACGCTCAGGTCCACCCGCACATGATTGAGGTAGGTGATGCCGGCGAACTCGACGGTGGCGGTGTCGGCGTGGGCCCGGGTCTCGATCGCCACCTGGTCCTGGCTGAAGTCGCCGCTCAGCGTCTGGCTCAGGCCCACGATGGCGGCCTTGAGCCGGGCGGCCTGGTTGTCGAAGGTGATGTGCGCGTCGGCGAGCTCGAAGCGCTTCAGGCTCAGCGCCATCGGCTTCCCCGCCTCGGCGGGCTTGGCCTTGGCCGTGTCGGGGCGGGTGATGTTCCAGTTGGCGGTGGTGTCGTCCAAGGCCTTGAGCGCGAGCCGCGGACGGTCGAGCTCGATGGCCCGGACCACGATCGGCGCCGAGCCGCCGAAGCCGGCGCGGATCGCGCTGGCGAGGTCCACCACGATCCGGAAGCGGGGGATCGCGGCCAGAGTGTCGCCCTGGAACTTCCCGACGCCCACGATCGAAAAGTCGTCGAGCGTGAGAGTGAGATTGGGGAAGTCGTGGAAGAAGCCGAGCCCGGCCGAGCTCCAGTCCACCTTGGCGAGCAGCGTGCGATTGAGCTCGGTCTTCACCCGGTCGGAAATCTTTCCGGCGAAGAGGACCGGGACGAGCACCAGGAGCAGGAGGAGCAGCCCGAGGCCGACTCCGACGCCGATCAGGATCCGGCGCGCCGATCGATTCATGGTATGACCTCGAAGTAGCGGAACACCGCCGAAAAGTAGCGCCGTCCCCCTGCCGCAGCCCCCCACCTTTCCGGTATTCCGCGGTCAGGCCGGGAACACCTTCCCGGTGCCCGGATCCCCATCCCTGTGCCATGCAACGGGTTCGCCCGGACTGCGAGGATTGGCACCGGCATTGCCTTCCTTCCCCTCGATTTGTGAGCGCCACCAATTGTGCCGGCCGCCCCCTGCGGCTTCCACCCACGTGCACCTCGGAGTTGGACATGCTGCGGAATCGTCTCCTGCCGGGACTCGTCTCCGGCGTGCTGGTCGTCATGCTTGCCCTGTCGGGTTGTGGGAAGGATGGCGGAGACGATCTGACCGGACCCGGCACGGGCGGCAACACGGGCGGCGGGGGTGGTGGCGGCGGGGGCGGTGGCACCGTGAACAGCGACCCCACCAATAACGGGGTCATGCCCAACCCCGACGGCAGCATCCCGACGCCGATCCCGGTGGACACCTCGGTGTACGCGCCGTCCGACACGGGCAGCGCGGGGAGCGAGGGCACCAGCACCGCGCTCGAGTTCCAGACTTCCGGAGCCGCCCGGTACGGACTGGGCACCTGCGGCGCCAACGGCACCTGGACGGCGCCCAACGGCACCAGCTACGGGCCGCACAATCCCAATTGTATTCTCTACGCTACGGACAGCACCGCCGGCAACAACGGCAAGGGCATGTGCGTCACCGCCGATGACGGGGACGCGGGACTGTGGCTCAATCCGCAGCTGCATCCCACCTCACCTTATCACACCAACTGTCTCCGGCTGGGCCAGTCCACCGACGCGCTGACGCTGAGCTTCCCGGCGGAGGCGGTGCTCTATACGGCGAAGGACGGGTCGGGCGGGAAGATCCTCGACTTCGTCAACAGCGGCACGGTGGTCGCGCAGCTGGTCTACGACGCGAACGCGGGCACTACCACCGGCTCGGGCGTGTTGGTCGGGCACGATGGCTTCGTCCCCTGGCGCTTCTGGTCCATCGGCTTCGGCCAGCAGGCGCTCAACTTCACCGGCGGCATCGCCAATGGAGACGTCATCTCGGCGCTGAGGAGCTCGGGGGTGGAGGTGATCGCCTGCAACACCGCGGTGGGCTGCTCGCTGGTGACGCTCAAGATCCAGTAGGAGCGGTCAGGCGCTGCTTGCCCGGGCAGCGCCCGCGGTCCTACAATTAGCGTCTCCTCCACCCGAGGGATGCGAATGACCCGCCGCGCGATGCTGGGCGCCCTCGCCCGCGCCTGCGCCGGCCTCCTGATCGCCGGCCGCGCCTCGGCCCGCGCGACCGGCCCGCATCCCGATCCCCGGCCCGGCATCGACGCCTCGCACCTGCCGGCACCGGAGACGGTGGCGGAGCGCCCCGACGCCGTTCCAGCCTACGACGAAGCGCGTACCATTCCCGAGATCCTCGACGGAATCCGGTGCCAGTGCGGCTGCGCCGAGCAGCCGGGGCACCGCTCGCTCCTCTCCTGCTATGAGGACGGCATGGCGATGGACTGCGACATCTGCCAGGGCCAGGCCCGGCTGGCCTACCGTCTGCACGCCAAAGGCCGGACCCTCGACCAGATCCGCTCGGCGATCGACAGCCGCTACGGGAGCTGAGCGGTGCTGTCGCGCCCGCTCGCGTCCCTCGCGCTGCTCGCCGGGATTCTGCCCGCGGTGCCGGCCTGCGCCCAGGGGCGCCTGAGCGAGAAGGCGAGCGTGATGCAGCAGGTGGCCGGCACCACGATCACCATCGAGTATTACCGGCCGGTCGCGCGGGGGCGGACGCCGCTCGGGGGCGTGGTATACTGGGGCGAGAACTGGACTCCCGGCGCCAACTGGGCCACCACGGTGGCGGTAGACCACGACGTGCGGATCGACGGCAGCCTCCTGCCCAAGGGCACCTACGGCCTCTGGGCCGTGGTGCAGCCCGACAGCTGGGTCGTCAACTTCCATCGCCGTGCGCGGCGCTTCCACACCGACCGGCCCGACTCCAGCGACGTGGCGCTCCGCCTGGTGGTGCGCCCCGGCAGCGGACCCGCTACCGAAGTCCTCACTTTCGACTTCCCGGACGTGTCCTCGACGAACACCACTTTGCGCTTTCGGTGGGGAACGGTGGTCGTGCCGCTTCGGATCTCGGCGATGGCGCCACCGCTCGGTCTCATCGCCGACCCCGTAATCCGCCGTGCGTACGTGGGACGCTATGAGGCGGAGACCCTCCCCGATGGGCTTCGGATGGGTTTGGAGCTGGGCCGGACCCGGGTCGATATCGCAGAGTCGGGAGACACTCTCGTCTGGAACGAGGTGGGACGGTCCGGGAAGGGGGACCGCACCGTCCTGAGTACGGCGGGCGACGACGCCTTCACCTGGGCCCGCCGGGACTCTACCGGCCAGTTCTGGAATGAGCCCGGGGTGACCGTCTCGTTTTCCAGGACCGACGGTCGACCTACCGGGTTCGAGGTGGAGATGGAGAGCGGCGCGGTCGCGTCGCGCGGCACCCGCTTGCCCTGAGGAGCCCATGATCGTGTCGGCCGAGTCGTCCGTCCGCATCGTCCCGACCGCGGAGTTCCACATCCCCGGTCTCCACGCCGCGCTGGACGAGGTGGCGAAGGAGCGGCGCTACCTCGCCTTCCTCGGGGCGCCGCCGTTCGCGGCCACCCGGGAGTTCAGCCGCGCGCTGACATCCGGCGCCGGCGTCCAGGTCGTCGCCGTGACCGAGGACGAGCGGGTCGTCGGCTGGTGCGACATCGTGCGGGTGCCGATGGAGGGGTTCACCCACACCGGCCGGCTCGGCATGGGACTGCTGGCGCCGTATCGAGACCGCGGCATCGGCCGCCGCCTCGCCGAGGCCGCCATCGCGGCGGCGTGGGAGGCGGGAATGACGCGGATCGAGCTCGAGGTGCTGGCGTCCAACCCGAAGGCGATCCGGCTGTACGAGAAGCTCGGCTTCGTGCACGAGGGCGTGAAGCGCCGGGCACGCCATCTCGACGGCGCCTGGGACGACAACGTGCTGATGGCGCTCCTGGCCTCCTAGCCTCCCGGCACATGTATCTCCTCCTCAAGCTCCTCCCCGTGCTCGCCGCGTTCGGGCTGGTGCGGACGGCGCGGGCGGTGGAGGCGCCGCTCATCGCATCCATCGTCGTGCTGATGGTGCTGAAGCCCTAGGCCGTGGCGTTACGGCGGATTCGGCGGGCGCTGGAGGACCTGGTCGCGCGGGTGGGCCCGCGGATCTCGCCCGCAGCCCGCGCCACGGCCGACTCGGCTGCCGAGGTGGACAAGCTCGACCTCGCGGCGATCTGGCGCGATCCCGAAATCGAGACCGCGTGGAGCGCCGCGGAACGGCGCGTCGCTTCGCTCGGCCTTTCGGCGCAGGGCGGCATGAACCCCGGCGACCGCCGGGCGCTGTACTACCTGGTCCGCCACCTCAGGCCCGGGCGGGTGCTCGAGGTCGGAACCCTCGCCGGGGCCTCGACCGTACACCTTGCGGTGGGCCTGGCCGACGCCTGGCCGAATTCCGCCGCCAGCGGGCTCCTCACCGTGGACATCGCCGACGTGAACGATCCCGAGCGGGGCGCCTGGCGCCGGCTCGGGCTGGCCCAGTCACCCCGGCAGGCGATGGAGCGCCTGGGGCTGGGTGGAATGGTGGAGTTCCGGGTGGCCCGCTCGCTCGACCTGCTGGCGCAGCCCGGCGAGCCGTTCGACCTCATCCTGCTCGACGGCGACCACCGGCTCGAGACCGTCGTCGCCGAGATTCCCGCCTCGCTCCGCCGCCTGCAGCCGGGTGGGGTGCTGCTGCTGCACGACTACTTCCCCGAGCTTCGCCCCCTCTGGGCCGACCGCAAGGTGATCGACGGGCCGGCTCGCGCGGTGCGGCGTCTGCAGCGGGCGGGGTGGCCCATCAAGGCGCGGCCGCTGGGAGAGCTGCCCTGGCCGACCAAGGAGGGATCGAGGCGGACGAGTCTGGCGCTGCTGGGACGTGAGTGACGCTGCACTCAGGGTGCCGAAGCGGTGAGCCTCTGAAAGCGGGGGTTCCCCCGCAGCGGATCGAAGGTGGGATCGACTCGCAGCCAGCCGGGCGTGAGATAGTAGTTCGCCCGCAGCAAGGGCTCGATCAGATCGATCGCCCGCTCCTGCTCTCCCACCATGATGTAGGTCCGCGCGAGCTGGTGC
>DATCWW010000057.1:0-4178 GCA_036566145.1 Gemmatimonadales bacterium | reverse complement strand
CCGACCCGGAGCCCATGGGCATCGACCGGATCACGCTCCCGGAGCCGGCGACCGATCTCCTCGGCGGCCTGCCGGGAGCCGAAGGCGCCGCCGAACAGCTCCCTGCAGTGCGAGAGGATGCCCGCGACCCTTTGGTGCGTCCGCGCATCCGGCAGGATCGGCTCCCAGCGCCCGTCACGACTGATGCGGTACCCCTCCAGAAATCCTCGGCCCACCGCGTGCGCCTGCGCTGCGTAGCACACCACCTGCATGTCGCTCTTGGGGAGAAAGTGAAGCGGGACCCAGGTCCAGGAGCTCTCCGGGCGGGCCTTCGATCGCCACGAAGATCGGCCGGATGTGCTCCTTCCGCTTCGATATCACCGCGGCCCGCGCGGGGGTCGGGTCGCAAGAAGAAACACGCCGGCCGCTAGGGCCGGCGTGTTTCCGAGGGAGGTGGTGGAGGAGAAGAGGTGAGCGGTGTCAGGCCGACCCGCCCGGGTCCATGGCGGGTCGCTTGGGCAGGCCGAACGTCCATTGCTGCCTGGGAATACCCGAGTCGACCGAGATGCGCCAGTTGAAGTTGATCCCGCGCCCCGTCCCCGAGCTGCCGTCGCCATTGCCGAGGGCCAACTCGAGTACGTTGGCATGCTCGCCGGTGAGCCGGTGGATCAACTCCTGCTGCTCCTCGGTGAGCGGCAGCTGGATCGGTTGTTCGTCGCTCATGAGATCTCCGTTCGCGGGAGGTTCCCCCGGCTAAGCTGCGTGGCGGCCGGCCGGGCTGCAATCCCTTCCTGTCGCCGTGACCGATTTGTTACGCGCGTTCTCGCCTGGCCTTCCTCCTGACACTTCCCTTACACCAACCCCGCCCTTCCTGACACCCCCCTGACGCCTCCCGCCATACCATCCCATCCATGCGCGACCTCCTCTACACCGTGGGCACCGTCGCCTTCTTCGCCGCTATGCTCGCGTACGTTCGCGGTCTCGACCGCCTCGGGCGCCGCACCGACACGGGGCCGGAGTCATGATCGCCGATAATCTGCTCGGGGGCGTCATCGCGCTAGGCATCCTGGTCTACCTCATCTATACCCTGCTCCGGCCCGAGCGCTTCTGACATGACCGTCAACGGCTGGCTCCAGATCGCCTGCTTCGTGCTGGCGGTGCTACTGGTAACGAAGCCACTGGGTCGCTACCTCGTGGCGGTCTACGAGGGCAGGGTCCGGTGGCTCGCGCCCGTGGAGCGCGCGCTGTACCGTGTCGCCGGCGTCGACCCCGACGAGGACCAGCACTGGACGGCGTATGCCGCGGCCATGCTCCTCTTCAGCGCCGCGACGATGCTCCTGACCTACGCGGCGCTCCGGCTTCAGCACCTCCTACCGCTCAACCCGGCGGGCCTTCCGGCCGTCCCCGACCGCCAGGCCTTCGAGACCGCCGCCTCGTTCACGACCAATACCAACTGGCAGTCGTACGCGGGGGAGACGACGATGTCGTACCTCTCCCAGATGGGCCAGCTCGCCTTCCACAACTTCGTCTCCGCCGCGGTCGGCATGGCGCTGGCGGTCGCGCTGGTGCGGGGGATCAGCCGTAGGTCGGCCGGCCGGCTGGGCTCATTCTGGGCCGACCTGGTGCGGGGCACGCTCTATGTGCTGCTCCCGCTTTCCCTGGTCATGGCGCTGGTGCTGGTGCAGCAGGGTGCCATCCAGAATTTCCGACCCTATGTCGAGGCCACCACGCTCGAGGGGGCCAAGCAGGTGATCGCGATGGGCCCGGTGGCGAGCCAGGAGGCGATCAAGCAGCTCGGCACCAACGGCGGCGGGTTCTTCAACGCCAACGCCGCCCATCCGTTCGAGAACCCGACTCCCTGGACCAACTTCTGGTCCCTCTGGGCCATTTTCGCCATCCCGTCGGCCCTCACCTGGCTCCTCGGCCGGATGACGGGCCAGCAGCGCCACGGCTGGGCCGTCTGGTCGGCGATGTTCGTGCTGTTCTTCGCCGGAGTCACCACCGCCTATTGGGCCGAGGCCCGGGGAAACCCTATCCATGCGGCCCGCGGGGTAGAGGTAGTGGCCACGGCCGGCAACCCCGGCGGCAACATGGAAGGGAAGGAGGTCCGCTTCGGGATCGCCAACAGCGCGCTGTATGCCACTGTCACCACCGACGCCTCCTGCGGCGCGGTGAACGCGATGCACGACTCCTTCACCCCGCTGGGCGGGCTGGTGCCGCTGCTCAACATCCAGCTCGGCGAAGTCATCTTCGGCGGCGTCGGGGCCGGGCTCTACGGGATGCTGGTGATGGTGGTGCTTACGGTATTCATCGCCGGGCTCATGGTCGGACGCACGCCGGAGTATCTCGGCAAACGGATCCAGGCTCGCGAGGTGCAGGCGGCGATGCTCTACGTGCTGATCTTCCCGGCCACGATCCTCACGCTGACCGCGCTCTCCAGCGTGATGGCGCCGGGCCTCAAGGGCCTCAACAACGCCGGCCCGCACGGCCTGACGGAGATCCTCTACGCCTTCAGCTCCACGACCGGCAATAACGGCAGCGCCTTCGCGGGACTCACCGGGTCCACCTACTACTACAACACGCTGCTGGGCGCGGTGACGCTGGTCGGTCGCTTCGCCATGATCGTGCCGATGGTGGCCCTGGCCGGATTCCTGTCCGAGCGGAAGATCGCCGCGGCCACCGCCGGCACCTTCCCGGTCACCACGCCCCTCTTCGTGATGCTGCTGCTGGGCGTGATCCTCATCGTGGGGGCGCTCACCTTCGTTCCCGCGCTGTCGCTGGGTCCGGTCGTGGAGCATCTGCTGATGCTTCAGGGAAGGCTGTTCTAATGGCCGCCGTGAAGCATTCGCTCTTTCACCCGCCCATCGTGCGCCGGGCGGTGTACGAGGCGGTGTACAAGCTCTCCCCCCGGCACATGCTGCGGAACCCGGTGATGTTCGTCGTGCTGGTCGGAAGCGCACTCACCACGCTGGTGTTGCTGCGCGACCTGCTGACCGGCAGCCCGGGGCTTGGTTTCACCCTGCAGCTGGCGCTCTGGCTCTGGTTCACGGTGCTTTTCGCCAACTTCGCGGAGGCCATGGCGGAAGGGCGGGGGAAGGCCCAGGCCGATGCGCTCCGCGGCACTCGGATGCAGACCCGGGCCAAGCGGATGAGTGATCCGACCAACCACCTCGAGTTCCTCTCGGTGTTCGCCACCGAGCTACGCCGGGGCGACTACGTCCTGGTCAAAGCCGGCGACCTGATCCCGGCCGACGGCGAGATCGTGGAAGGCGTCGCGTCGGTGGACGAATCGGCCATCACCGGCGAGTCGGCCCCGGTGATCCGGGAGTCCGGCGGGGATCGCTCGGCGGTGACCGGCGGGACCAAGATCCTGTCCGACTGGCTGGTCCTCCGGATCACGGCCAACCCGGGCGAGACGTTCATCGACCGGATGATCGCGCTGGTCGAGGGCGCCAGCCGGCAGAAGACACCCAACGAGATCGCGCTCACCATCCTGCTGAGCGGGCTGACGGTGGTTTTCCTGCTCGCGGTGGTCACCCTCCAGCCGTTCGCCATCTACAGCGGCGGGTCGGTCTCGGTGCCGATCCTCATCGCGCTGCTCGTCTGCCTCATCCCCACGACCATCGGCGGGCTGCTCTCGGCCATCGGCATCGCCGGCATGGACCGGCTGGTACAGCACAACGTGATCGCGGTGAGCGGACGCGCGGTGGAGGCCGCCGGCGACGTGAACACGCTGCTGCTCGACAAGACCGGCACCATCACCCTGGGCAACCGGCAGGCGGTGGAGTTCCTGCCGCTCGGCAGCGTGCCGGTGGAGGATCTCGCGGACCGGGCCCAGCTCGCCTCGCTGCCGGACGAGACCCCGGAAGGCCGGAGCATCGTGGTGCTGGCCAAGGAGCGCTTCGGGCTCCGGGGACGAACCACCTCCGGCGAAGACGGTGGGCCGGTGATGACCTTCGTCCCGTTTTCGGCGGCGACCCGGATGAGCGGCGTCAACCTGGCCGGCCGCCAGCTCCGGAAGGGGGCCTCGGACGCGATCGGCCGCTGGGTCGCGGAGAGCGGCGGCACCATGCCGCCGGAGACCGCCCGGGTGGTCGAGTCGATCGCTCGGCAGGGGGGTACACCGCTTGTCGTGGCAGAGCGGGAAGATGGCGGATCACGGGTACTTGGCGCCATTCACCTCAAGGACATTGTGAAGG
>DATCWW010000053.1:0-14393 GCA_036566145.1 Gemmatimonadales bacterium | reverse complement strand
GCGCCCGGCGGCGGCCAGCCGGACCCAGGCGCCGAGCGCCGCCGCGTGCCGCGCGACCAGCTCGGGAGTGAGGTCGGTGCCGACGTGCCCCCGCATTCCGGAGACACTGATCATGAGGGTTTCGGACATGGCGGGGCCCGGCGCGCTCAGGTGGGCAGCGGAAGCACGGTGAGATCGCTGAAGGCGCGCTCGAAGGCGCTCACCACTTCGGGGTCGAAATGGGTCCGGACGCAGGCGCGGAGCTCGTTCATCGCCTCCGTCGGACTCCGGGGCCGCCGGTAGGCGCGGTTGGTGGTCATGGCGTCGAACGCGTCCACCACGGCGATGACGCGGGCCTCGGCGGGAATCGACTGGCCTGAGGTCCCGTCGGGAAAGCCGCCACCATCCATCCGCTCGTGATGCGAACGGACGATCCGAAGCACCATCGGCGACTCGGCGAGGAATGGCGCCAGGATCCGCTCTCCCAGGGTGGTGTGTCCCTTGACGTGCTCGAACTCCTCAGGCGTGAGGGCGCCGGGTTTGTTGAGCACCGCCTCGCGGGTGCCGATCTTGCCGATATCGTGCAGCGCGCCGCCGAGGCGGATCTGCTCCAGGGGCTCGCCGGTGTAGCCCATCAGAACGGCGGTCTTGACCGCGTAGCGGCTCACCCGACTGGAGTGGCCGCTGGTGTAAGCGTCCTTCGCCTCGAGGGCGTGGACCAGGGTCTGGACACCGTTGATCAGGGAGTCCTTGTTCCGCCGGTCGAGCTCCCGCACCCTGGCCTCGAGATTCTTCTGATAGAAGCGATTCTGCAGGACCAGCTGGCGCTTCTCCAGTGCCTTGTCCACTCGGGCGCGGACCTCCTCCAGCAGGACCGGCTTGGAGATGTAATCCAGGGCGCCCAGCTTGAGGCACTCGACCGCGGTGCCCACCTCGGCGACGCCGGTCAGCATGATGACCGCCATGTCGGGATATCGCCGCAGCGCCTCACGCAGGAACGCCACCCCGTCCATCTCAGGCATGTGGATGTCCGAGATGACGAGGGGGAGCTCCCCCTCTGCTTCCAGGACGGCGAGCGCCGCCACTCCGGAGTCGGCCTCGGTCGTGGCCAGCCCATGGGCCTCGATGACCCGGGCGATGGCGTGGCGGACCTGCGGATCGTCGTCAACAACCAGACAACGTGCGCTGCTGACGGTAGTTGCGGGGCTTGGCACCGGCGGAAGGTAAACCGTCGGGGGGCGCCCCAACAACCGAGCCGCGGCGCGGCTTGCCGCCCTGGAGTATGGGCCGTTACGCTTCTGACTCCCGTGCCGAGCGGCGCCGATGACCCGAATCCTTCCCCACGACCACGAGCACGAATTCGCCACCCGGGCGGTGCACGCCGGTCAGGTTCCCGAGCCGTTGTCCGGCGCGGTGATGACCCCGATCTACCAGACCTCCACCTATGTCCAGGACGGGCTGGGACAGCACAAGGGATACGAGTACGGGCGGACCCAGAACCCGACCCGGGAGGCGCTGGAGCGGAACGTCGCCAGCCTGGAGGGGGCCACTCACGGGATCGCCTTCGGCTCCGGCCTGGCCGCGCTCGACGCGCTGCTCAAGCTGCTGCAGGCGGGGGACCACGTCGTCTGCGGCGACAACCTCTACGGCGGCAGCCAGCGGCTGATGGAGCGGGTCTACACCCGCTTCGGCCTCTCGTTCACCTTCGTGGACATGCGGGAGGTGAGCGCGGTGGAGCGCGCCGTCACCCCGGCCACCCGGATGATCTACTGCGAGACTCCCACCAACCCGATGATGAACCTGGTGGACCTCGCGGCGGTGGGCGACGTCGCCCAGGCCCACGGCTACCTGTTCGTGGTGGACAACACCTTCGCGACGCCGTGCTTCCAGCGGCCGCTCGAGTTCGGCGCCGACCTGGTGCTGCATTCCACCACCAAGTACCTGAACGGGCACAGCGACATGGTGGGCGGCATGCTGGTGACCAGCCGGGACGACCTGGCCGAGCGCCTGGCCTTCCTGCAGAACGCGGCCGGTGGGGTCCCCGGGCCGATGGACTGCTGGCTCGCGCTCCGCGGGGTCAAGACCCTCCCGCTGCGGATGCGGCAGCACGACGCGAACGGTCGGCGGATCGCCGAGTGGCTCACCCACCAGCGCGGGATCGCGAAGGTGTACTACCCGGGCCTGCCGTCGCACCCGCAGCACGAGCTGGCGTGCCGGCAGATGAGCGGCTTCGGCGGGATGATCTCGATCGAGCTGGGTGATGTCGGCCGGGCCCGGCGCTTCGTCGAGGCCACCCGGGTGTTCGCCCTGGCCGAGTCGCTCGGCGGGGTCGAAAGCCTCATCGGCCACCCGGCCTCGATGACCCATGCCTCGGTGCCGGTTGCCATGCGGCAGGAGATGGGGCTGACCGACAGCCTCGTGCGCCTGAGCTGCGGGATCGAGGACGCGGCCGACCTGATCGCGGATCTCGAGCGGGCGCTGGCGGCGTCGAGCTAGAAACGCCGCTCGGACAAAGGCGGTGTAGCAGCCTGAAACATCCGGCCACGAGCCCCGTAAGTGCAGCATCCCCAACTCCGAGCGACCGATGACGTCCCTTCCAGCCACCCGTCCCCGCCAGACCTTCCCCCAGATCTCCGGTGTCGCCTGGGAGCACCCCGCCGACCGGGCCGCCCTGCAGGCGCTTCGCGGGGTGCCCGGGGTGGACGAGGTGATCCGGAAGATTCTCGCCCTGCTCGGCGGTGAGCGGGGGATCCGGCTTCTGTTCCAGGGCAACGCCGTCCGGGTCGGCCCGGCGCAGTTCCCCCGGCTCTGGCACCTCCACACCGAGGTGTGCACCACCTTCGACTGGCCCGACGTGCCGGAGCTGTACGTCTCCCAGACGCCGTTCTTCAACGCCGGTGCCTACGGGGTGGACACCCCGTTCATCGTGATCCATTCGGCCGCGCTGGAGCTGCTGGACGACGACGAGCTCAGGGTCCTTCTATCCCACGAGATGGGCCACGTGATGAGCGGCCACGCGCTCTACCGAACCATCGCCGCCGTGCTCGCGATCATCAGTCTCGGCGCCCTGCCGATGCTGGCGAGCCTGGTGGTGCTGCCGGTGCGGCTCGCCTTCCTCGAGTGGAGCCGGAAGTCCGAGCTCTCGGCCGACCGCGCGGGCCTGCTCGGCGCCCAGGACATCGTGGTGGCCCAGAGGGTGGACATGAAGATGGCCGGCGGTGGTCGAGGCGAAGGGTTCGCCGGGCAGATGAACGTGGATGCCTTCATGCAGCAGGCCCACGAGTACGCCGCGAGCGGCGAAGGGCTCGACGTGATCTACAAGGTGCTCAGCACGCTCGCCCTCACCCATCCGATGCACACCGTCCGGGCGGCCGAGCTGCAGCGCTGGGTCGCGAGCGGAGAGTACGACCGGATCCTGCGGGGCGAGTACCCCCGGCGTGGCCCGGAGACGACGGAGCGGCCGCTCAAGGATGACCTCACCGCGGCGGGCAACTACTACGCGGGCGAGGCGCGGGAGCTCGCCACCCAGGTGGCCGACGCGGCCCGCCGGGCGGCGGAGCGGGCGCGGGACGCGTTCCGCAACGCCCAGAAATCGTGAGACTGCTGGTCGTCGGCGGCGGCGGGCGCGAGCACGCGCTCTGCTGGGCGCTCCGCCGGGAGAATCCAGGCGCCGACCTCTACTGCGCGCCCGGGAATCCGGGTACCGCCGAGGTGGCGACCAACCTCGCCATCCCTGCCGATGATCTCGATCGCCTGGCCGACGCCGCGGACATGCACGGGATCGATCTCACGATCGTCGGCCCCGAAGTCCCGCTGGCCCGCGGCCTGGCCGACCGCCTCCGCGCCGAGGGGCGCGCGGTCTTCGGACCCGACGCCGCGGCGGCCCAGCTCGAGGCCAGCAAGGCGTTCGCCAAGGAGATCATGCGGGCCGCGGGCGTCCCCACCGCCGAGAGCCGTACCTTCCACGACCTGCAGCCCGCTCTCGACTACGTGAGCCGCCACGCCGAGCCGCTGGTGGTGAAGGCCAGCGGCCTCGCGGCCGGCAAGGGTGCGGTGGTGTGCGCCACACGGTCGGAGGCCGCCGACGTGGTGCGCGGCATGCTCGCCGGCGGCACGATGGGGGAGGCCGGCCGGACTGTGGTCATCGAGTCGTTCCTCTCGGGCGAGGAGATCTCGGTCCTCGCTCTCACCGACGGGCGCGAGGTCGAGCTGCTGCCGGTGGCGCAGGACCACAAGCGGCTGCTGGAGGGCGACGCGGGGCCCAACACCGGCGGGATGGGGGCCTACAGCCCGGTCGCAATCGCCACTCCGGCGCTGCTCGAGCGGGTGCGGCGGGAGGTGCTGGCGCCGACGTTGGCGGAGATGCGCCGCCGCGGTACGCCGTTCAGCGGCGTGCTCTACGCGGGGCTCATGATCGCCCCCGACGGCGCGCCCTGGGTGGTGGAGTTCAACTGCCGCCTGGGCGATCCCGAGGCCCAGGTGGTGCTGCCGCTGGTAGCGGGCGGCCTCACGGCCTGCCTGCAGAGCGTGGCGGACGGCGGCTCGCCGCTTCCCCTGCAGCTTCGCCGGGACGCCGCCGTCACCACCGTGCTGGCCGCCGCCGGCTATCCCGACGCGCCGCGGAAGGGCGCCGCCATCAGGATTCCCGACGACCTCCCCGCTGGCGTCACCGTCTTCCACGCGGGCACGACACGGGACCAGAGCGGCGTGCTGCGGGCCAGCGGCGGCCGGGTCCTCACCGTCACCGCCATCGCCCCGACCTTCGCCGACGCCCAGCGCCGGAGCCGGGAGGCCTCGTCGGCGATCGAGTTCGAGGGCAAGGTATGGCGGCGCGATATCGGGTGGCGCGAGGCCGCCCGGGTGGAGGCGCCCGCCGGACGCTGACGCAGGTGTGATAGATTTCCGCCGCAATGCCCGAGCTGCCCGAAGTCGAAACCATCGTCCGCGACATCCGACCCGCCCTGCTTGGCCGCCGCATCGTCCGGGCGGCGCTCAGTCACGACGACGTGCTCCGCGGGGTGAGCCGGCGCCGGCTGCTCCAGCGCCTGCAGGGCGCCGCCATCCGGGATGTCACCCGGCGGGCCAAGCACGCGGTGATCGTGCTCGACGGCCTGAGGCTCATCGTCCAGCCGGGGATGACGGGCTCGCTGGTGGTCCACAAGCGGCCGGTGACCGGTGAGGATGCGCAGTACGCCGTGCTGCGCGCGCAGCTCGACAACGGCCGGGAGCTGGTCTACCGCGACGTGCGCCGCCTCGGCACCCTGCTCCTGCTGGACGATCGGGAGTGGGCCCGCTACTCGGAGGCGATCGGCCCCGAGCCGATGGACCAGACGTTCACCGCCGAACAGCTGGGACTCGCGCTTCGACGCTCGCGGCAGGCGGTGAAGAAGGTGATCATGGACCAGAAGGCCCTCGCCGGCGTGGGGAACATCTACGCCAACGAGGCCCTGTTCGCCGCCGGGATCGACCCGTCCAAGCGCGCGCGGCGGCTCACGCCGGACCAGCACGTCCGGCTGCACCGGGAGATCCGCCGAATCCTGGGCCAGGCGATCGCGTCCAGCGGAACCACCTTCAGGGACTACCGCACCGGCACCGGGGAGCCGGGCAACTTCCAGCTCGAGCTCTTCGTCTACGGGCGCGAGGGGGAGGCGTGCCGGCGCTGCGGCACCCGGCTCACCGGCACCCACGCGATCGACGCGCGGATCACCGTCTTCTGCCACCGCTGCCAGTCGTGAGCCGCTCGCGCCGGACCCAGCGGGTCGCCCCGATGCCATCGACCGACCTCGGTCAGCTCCGTGACCGGGTGCGGGCGGTGGCGGAGAACCGACCGGCGGTCTACCGGATGACGGACGCCGGCGGCCGCGTCATCTATGTCGGCAAGGCGAAGCGGCTCCGGACCCGGCTGCTCACCTACTTCCGCGCCGAGTACCCGGACGACAAGGCCGCGCGAATCCTGTATGCCGCGAGCGACATCGGCTGGGAGTACGTCCCCAGCGAGTTCGCGGCCTACCTGGGCGAGCTGCGCCAGATCCGCCGCTACCGCCCCTACTTCAATCACCGGGGCAACCTCACCCGCCGCGCGGTGTTCATCAAAGTCTCCGGCGGTCCGGCGCCGCGGGTGACCGCGGGCGGGACGCTGGGACGGGACGACCTCCGCTGCTATGGCCCCTTCCGGAGCCTCGGCCGGACGCTGGACGCGGTGCGCACGCTGAACGATCTCCTCGGCCTCCGCGACTGCGCGGCGACGATGCCGGTGGTCTTCGCGGATCAGGCCGACCTGTTCGACCGTCCGGGGCAGGCGGCGTGCATGCGGCACGAGTTCGGGTTCTGCAGCGGGCCCTGCGCCGGATTCGTCTCCGAGTGGGACTACCGGCGGAAGGTCGAGACCGCTGCCGCCTTTCTGGAAGGGCGCACCATCCAGCCGATCGACCGGGTGATCGCCGCGATGCAGGACGCGGCGACGGAAGCCCGCTTCGAGGTGGCCGCCCGGTGGCGGGAGAAGTTCGAGCAGCTCGAATGGCTGCTCGCCGCGACCAGCCGGGCGCGGACGGCGGTGGATCTGCTGAGCTTCATTTACCGCGACCCGGGCGACTACGGCGACGACCGGGTCTACCTGGTGCGGCAGGGGCTGGTCCGCGCCACGGCGCCGAACCCGACCACGCCCATCGAGCGCGAGGCCTTCCGCGCGGTGGTCGCCGCCGAGCTGGCCAAGCCCGCGCCGCCCGCCGCGCCGCTCCCCCCGGACGGCGTCGACGAGATCCTGCTGCTCATGGCGTGGTTCCGGGCCCACCCCGACGCGCTCCGCCGAACGACTCCGCTCGAGAGCTGGAACTAGCGTTTCCTTCGTGGCTTCTGGTGAATTAACGACGGCCAAACTGTCCTCTCAAGAGGACGGTCCGGACGGACCGACCGCAGGCCGTTGACCGGACGTCATGGCCTTGCATGGACTTGCGTGAATGCAGATCGTGGCATCGGACCTGCTTTCCTCCCGGGACCGACGGCATGCCCGCTCTGGTGTGCTAATCACCATGGGAGGTCCCGATGTTCCGATCGCTCTTTGCCGGCGTGCTGGCCGGTCTGCTCCTCGCCGCCGCCCCCAAGACGCCGCTGGCGGCTCAAACTCTCGGTATCACGCCCTACGCGGGCTACATGAAGTTCGGCAACATGGTGGACGGTCCCTTCGGTACCAACGTGCGGGCCGCCGGCGCGCCGGTTTATGGCGCCGAGCTGCAGCTTGGCCTGGTTCCGGGGCTCGCCCTCGTCGGCAACGTCGCCTATGCCAAGTCCGATCTCCAGATCGGCGCCCCGGTCATCGGGGGACTATCCGTCGGCGAAAGCTCGGCCCTGATGTACGACGCCGGCCTCCGGCTGCACCTGCCATTCGGCGGGCTCATCGGCGGATTCTCGCCGTTCCTGCAGGCCGGCGCGGGGGCGATGCGGCAGGAGGTGCGAGTCGCTCCCGCCGCGACCCACTCCACTGATTTCGCCTACAACGTGGGCGGCGGCGTGGACCTGGGCCTGGCGCCGTGGATCGGGCTGCAGCTCATGGTCAAGGATTACATCGGAAAGTTCGACGCGCAGGAAGCGACCAGCCTCAACCTGGACAGCCGCACCGCGCACAACTGGACGGTGAGCGCCGGGCTGCGTCTGGGGCTCTGATACTAGCGCAGGGTGACCGGCACCCAGCGGGCGGGCGTGCGCTCGACGCTCACTGCCTGGGCGCCGGCTCGAGGCTCCGGCCAGGCGTACCATCCTTGCGGTCCATTGTCGTAGACGCGGAAGGCGATTGCGGGCAGGGCGCCGTCCTGCCCGTCCAGCCAGCCGGGCTCGAGTCGTAGGCGGAGCCACCAGCCGGCCGGCGAGCTGCCCGAGGTCACGGTCCAGCCGCCGCCGGTGCGTTCCGATCCCAGTCGCCAGTCCGGGTCGCCGCGCGGCGCCTCCCAGCGGCCCCCGCGTCCGCGGTAGACGACGCTGCTGTCCAGCACCCGCCGGAAGTACCACTGGAACTCCTCGTGTCCCGGTGCCTCCCGCCGTTCGCCACCCAGACTCAGGCTGATGACGAAGTCGTCGCTCCAGTCCACCGTCGTGTCCGGAATGGCGGCGTAGAGCTCGATCGTGTCCCGGCGCCGCGCCAGCCAGACCGACGCCAGATTCTGGCCGGTCCGGATGACGACCGTCGGCCGGCCGACGGTTACGCTGTCATCCACCCCGGGGATGCTGTCGATCCGGGGCACCCGGACGGTGTCCCCCGACTGCAGCAGGCCGGCGAGGAGCAGGGCCGCGATCACGCGGGATCGAAGGGAAGGAGCGGCACCAGGCGTCCGCGCGGCGGAATCCCCGGCTCCAGCTCCAGGATGCCGACCGAGGGCGGGAGGTTGAACCGGCGGTGTCCCGCGCCGCCCGGGTTCATCACCGTCACCACCGTGTCCACCAGCGTGAGCAGCGGCCGGTGCGTGTGTCCGTAGACGATGATCTCCGCGGTCGGGAAGGCGCCCTGAACCAGCTCCGGTGTGGGACTGCCGAACTGATCGCCGTGGGTGACTACGATCTCGAATCCGTCCAGCTCCACGGTGGCGACCTGGGGGAGTCGCCCCCTGAGCTCGAATCCGTCGGCATTGCCGTACACGGCTGTGAGCGGCGCGATGGTCTCGAGCTCGGTCAGCAGGTCAGCGGGGCCGACGTCGCCAGCGTGGAGGATGTGGTCCACTTCGCGGAACACCTCGAACACTTCGGGACGGAGGAGGCCATGGGTGTCCGCGATCACGCCCAGGCGCATCAGGGGCCCGCGAGCGCCAGGAAGGCGTCGAACAGCTCGGGGGCGGTGAAGGTGCAGTGTCCCAGCCGGTCGACCGAGCGTTGCTCCAGGCGGTCGAGTCGCCCTTTTGCCTCCACCTTGGCGCGGTAGAGCGCCTCGTGGAAGAAGGGGACCTCCGGATCGCCCGTGGTGTGCAGCGTCACCACCGGTCCGGGCAGGTCGCCGCCGGTGTCGTACTGGCCGAGCGCGGCGCGCGCCAGGGTGATGGGCTCGTAGCGGTCCACGCCGGCGTTCAACGCCGCGTCGTCGGACGAGCCGGAGTACTGGCGGCCCACGTTGGTGTAGGGGTTGCCGCCGAGACGCTCCTGCGCGTCGTCGGTGGCGAAGACGTTGTACCAGAGGACCTGCGCGATCGTGGCGGCCGCGGCGGCGACGGCGTCGGGCACGGGAATCCCTGCGACCGCCGCGAGCTCGGCCGCGCGCGCGGGATCGCCCGTGAGGGCCTCGATGACCGCCGGCTCGTAGGTACTGGTCCAGCCGGAGCGGAGCTGGGGCGGGATATCCACCGCGGTGCCGGGCAGGATGCCGGGGAAGTAATAGTCGAACAGCACCCGGGCGTCGCCGAAGTAGTCGATTTGCCGGGTGAAATCGCCGATCGGTCCGCAGGCCGCGAGCGCGCCGTCGATCAGCTCGGGGTGGCGCTCGAGGGTGAGTGCCGCGACCAGACCGCCCTCGGAGAATCCGACCAGCAGGGTGCGGGTGGGATCGGGCTTGACCCGGGCGCGGACGGCCTCGACCAGCTGAATCACATCCTCGATCGCCGGCAGGACCACCAGGCCGTTGTCCCGGTAGCTGGTGGTGGCGTAAGCGTAGCCGAAGCCGGTGACCGCATCGGAGATGCTGACCCCGCCGACCTCGTCGTCCGGCAGGGCCACCGGCGCCGAGGGCTCCACGTAGCCGTGCGCGTAGATCACCAGCGTGCCGTTCCAGCTGTCCGGAAAGCAGATCAGCGAGAGGGCGCCGCTCTCCAGCGTGCCCTGAGTGCAGCCGGCCTCGGGCGGGCTGCCCTCGTCCACCGGCTCCTGCGGACCTCCGTCATCATCCCCGCAGGCCGCGAGCAGCAGCACCCAAGGCGCCAGCAGCACCCACCTCATTCGACGCCTCCGGTCCAGCGCGGGGCGAAGTCGATCTCGAGACCGAGCTGGTCCACGACACGCTGCACGATGAAATCCACCAGCTGCTCCACTCTCGTCGGACCGTGATAGAACCCCGGCGCGGCGGGCAGCACCACCGCCCCCGCCTCGGCGACCGCGACGAGATTGCGCAGGTGCACCAGCGAGAGCGGCGTCTCCCGGGGGACCAGGATCAACCGACGCCGTTCTTTCAGCGTCACGTCCGCCGCACGCTCCACCAGCCGCCACGGCCGCGACGGTGCCCATCGAGCAGGGACAGATCACCATGCCGGCCGTGCGCTGGGATCCGGACGCGGGGAGCGCGCCCCGATCCCCATCAGGAAAGACGCGGATGCTCGAGTCGTGCGCACCGGCGCCGGCGCGGAGTGCGTCGAGGCTTTCGATGCCGCACTCCTCACGCAGCAGCCGAAGGCCGTGCGCGCTGGCGATCAGCCAGACCGGGACGTCGTGGCGGGCGAGCACCTCGAGCAGCCGGACCCCGTAGGCGGCGCCCGAGGCGCCGGTGATCGCGAGGACGACCGGCAGCCGGCTCACCGCCCTCTCCGGTTGGGCGTGGGCGACCGCACCGGATGCTTCACCGGGCCGGGAGGCGCCGGTCGCCGGGGCGGACGTGGCGACGGGCTCGTCCGGGAGGCTTTCGGGCCGCGACTGCGCCGTCGGCTCACCCGAGGCGGTCCACCAGCGCGAAGGCGAAGACGGTCAGACTCATCACGCCGTTCATGGTGAAGAAGGCGGCGTCGAGCCGCGACAGGTCGCCGGGACGGACGAGCCGATGCTCGTACGCCAGGATCGCCGCGGCCGCGAGCACGCCCAGGTAGTACCAGAGGCCGAATCCCGCGCCCCAGCCGAACAGCGCCAGAGCAGGCACGGTGACACCGTGCAGCAGCTTGGCCAGCAGGATCGCCCGCCGCTCGCCCAGGCGGACCACCGCGCTCCGCAGTCCCTCAGCCCGATCGAAGCCCTCGTCGGGCAGCGCGTAGAAGATGTCGAACCCGGCGACCCAGGTGGCGACCGCGACGGTGATCGCGAGCAGCGTCCAGGCCGGCTCGCTCCAACGGCCCGCAACCGCCAGGTACCCCCCGACCGGCGCGATCGCGAGGCCGAGCCCGAGCCAGAGATGAGGCCACCAGGTGAACCGCTTGGACAGGCTGTAGCCGAGCACCCAGGCGAGCGCCAGGGGACTGAGCGCAAGGCAGAGCGGGTTGAGCAGCGCCGCCGAGCCCACGAACACGGCGGCGGCGAGGAGCACCGAGACCCACGCCTGGGTCAGGCTGAGCGCGCCGCGGGGCAGCTCGCGGTTCCGGGTCCGCGGATTCCGCGCATCGAAGGCGCGGTCGGCGATGCGGTTGAAGCCCATCGCCGCCCAGCGCGCCGCGGTGAAGGCCAGCACCACCAGGAGGACCGCGCGCGGCGTCACCGGCAGCCGGCGCGACGCGGCCAGCACGCCGAGCAGGGCGAAGGGCAGCGCGAACACCGTGTGAGGCAGCCGCACGAAGTTGGCGTAACGGACCGCGAGCGACTCGCCTCCGAAGGTCTGGCCCTCGCGCGGCGCGGTGACCGGCCCGCTCACGCCTGCCCCCGTGGCGCCTGGGGCAGCCGAATCCCGAGCTGATCCCACATCGCGTCCACCCGCTGCCGGGTCTCCGCATCCATGGTGATCAGGTCCGGCCAGGGCCGGTCGAATCCCTCTTCCTTCCACTTCCGGGTCGCGTCGATCCCCATCTTGCTGCCGTAGGTGAAGGCTCGGCTGGAGTGATCGAGGACGTCGACCGGGCCCATGGTGAAGCGCACGTCGCGCTCGGGGTCGATGTTGTTGAGCGCCACCCACCAGGCCTCGTCGGGGTCGCGGACGTTGACCTCCTTGTCCACGACGACCAGGACCTTGGCCAGCGACATGAGCCCCTGCCCCCAGAGCGCGTTCATGACCTTGTACGCCTGCCCCGGATACTGCTTGTCGATCGAGACGAAGACCAGGTTGTGGAAGATCCCCGCCGGCGGCATGTGGTAGTCCACGATCTCGGGCACCGTGAGCTTGAGCAGGGGAAGGAAGATCCGCTCGGTCGCGTGCCCCAGGTAGAAGTCTTCCATCGGGGGACGGCCCACCAGCGTCGCGGGGTAGATCGGATCTCGCCGGGCGGTGATCGCCGTGACGTGGACCTGGGGATAGTAGTCGGCCAGGGAGTAGAAGCCGGTGTGGTCGCCGAAGGGGCCCTCCAGCACCAGCGGCTCGGCGGGATCGATGTATCCCTCGAGGACGATCTCCGCCTCGGCCGGCACCTCGAGCTCGCAGGTGATCGCGCGCACCAGCTCGACCGGCTCGCGCCGGAGGAAGCCGGCGAAGAGAAACTCGTCGATGGTGGGCGGCAGCGGAGCGGAGCCGGCGTAGATGCTGGCCGGATCGCCACCCAGTGCGATGACGACCGGCATCCGCTCCCCCCGCGCGGCCATGTCCCGCCAGTGCGCCGCCCCGACCTTGTGGCGCTGCCAGTGCATGGCGAGCGTGTTCCGCCCGAGCACCTGGACCCGGTACATCCCGACGTTGCGGATGCCGCGCGCCGGGTCGGTGGTGATCACCATCGGGAGGGTGATGTATCGGCCGCCGTCGCCCGGCCAGGTGGTGAGGAAGGGGATCTGGTCGAGATTGACCGCGTCGCCGCGGAGCACCACCTCGTGGCAGGGCGCCCGGCCGCCGCGCACCTTGGGCGGGAACTTGCCCATCTCCGCCAGCTTGGGGAGCATCGCCAGCTTCCCGAAGAGTCCCTCGGGCACCTTGAGATTGAGCAGCTCCGAGATCCGGCCGCCGATGGCGTCGAGGTCGTCCACGCCGAGCGCGAGACACATTCGCCGAAGAGAGCCGTAGAGGTTGATGGCGACCGGGTGCGGGCTCCGCCGTCCGTCCTCCAGCAGCACGTGCTCGAACAGGAGCGCGGGGCCGCCGCCGGGGCTCTTCATGCACCGGTCGGCGATCTCCGCGATCTCCAGCCGCGCGCGCACCGGGTGGGTGACCCGTGCGAGCTCGCCGAGCTGTTCGATGGCGGTGAGGAATTCGCGGAGGTTGGAGAGAGCCAAGGGTCGTCAGCTCCTGGTCCCGACATGCAGGGCGCATACGCCGCCGAAGAACAGGCGCCAGCGCACATCGGTGAAGCCGCTGTTGGTGAGTCGCCGCGCGAGCTCGGCGGGCGGCGGGAACGCCTGGGTGGACTCTGGTAGCCAGGTGTAGGCGGTCGTATGTTTGGAAATCAGCCGGCCGATGCGGGGCAGCACCCGTCGAAAGTACACCTGGTACACCGCACGCAGTCGCGGGTCGGGTGGGAGCGTCATCTCGAGAATGACCAGCCGGGCGCCGGGCCGGAGTACTCGCGCAGCCTCGGCCAGGCCGGCGTCGAGGTCGGTCAGGTTGCGGACGCCCCAGCCGACCATCGCTCCGTCGAAGCTGGCATCGGGAAACGGCAGGTCGAGGGCGTCCGCCGTCACCGGCGCGATCCGGGAAGATTTTCCCCGGCCGAGGCGAAGCATCGCGGGGACGAAATCCGCACCCACCACCCGTCCGGCAAAGCCGGGTTGCCGGACCAGCGTCGCGCCGAAGTCCAGGGTACCGGCGCAGAGATCCAGATAGACCCCGGCCGGGCGGCGTTCCCAGCCCAGCCGCCGCACCGCATACCGCCGCCAGCGCTGGTCGAAGCGGAGGCTGATGATTCGGTTCAGGCGATCGTAGGTCGGCGCGATGGCGGTGAACATCTCCCGCACATAGGCCCGCTTCCCGGGACCGCCGGAGACCGGTAACTCACGCTCCGAGGCTAACATAGCCGCAGAATGTAGCGCTGGGACGAGATCCTTGGCAAGGCGAACCCCGAGTGACTGACGCGCCCGAGTGGGCGCGACTCACCGATCAGGAAGTCGTGCTGCTCGCCCGATCGGGCCGCGAGGCGGCCTATCGGGAGCTCATTCGCCGGTATGAGCGCCCGGTGTTCGCGCTGCTGTTCCGGATGGTGCGCGACCGGGAGCTGGCCGAGGATCTTTCTCAGGAGACCTTCATCAAGGCGCTCAACGCCATCGAGTCGTACCGGCCCGAGTTCAAGTTCTCGTCCTGGATCTTCAAGATCGGCAACAACGCCGCCATCGATCACCTGCGGCGCCGCGAGCTCGATACCCTGTCGCTGGACGGCTCGCCCCACGCGGAGACGCCGGAGGCGATGCAGGCCACCGCCCTCCAGATCGGGGCCCGGCAGGAGTCCCCGCTCGACACCGTCGAGGCCAAGGAGCTGGGGAGCGAGATCGAGGCGGCCATCGGCCGGCTCCGGCCGGAATACCGCTCCTGCATCCTGCTCCGCCACGTGGAGGGACGGGCCTACGAGGAGATCGCCGAGATCCTGGCCCTCCCGCTGGGTACCGTGAAGACCTACATCCATCGCGCCCGCAACGAGCTGCGCGTAGCGCTGGCGCATCTAAAAGAATGAAACATTCCC